>DATKTT010000233.1:0-4359 GCA_035530955.1 Williamwhitmania sp.
GCAAACGTTCTTCTCTTTACGGAACTGTCAGTAATTTCGGTGTATCGAATGCCGGAAATATTAAGAACCGTTTTAAGTGAGGCAAGATCGTTCTTTTCCTCTATCGGAAGTGAAATAGTATCGTTTGGAACTACAAAAGCAACAGATGATATGTGAGCAAGACCTCTAATGCGCTTTGCTGGTTGCTGCTGAATGCAGCCTGTTATGCTGGCCATCGTCAATACTATAACAACGAGAAAGGTGCTGATTGCCCTGCAGTTAAGTTTTTTCATAGAGGCGTTAGAAGAAAAAGTGTAAAGGGACAAAGATAGGGGCAAATGTTGTAAAATACTCTGCACATTAGTGCTGTTAACAAAACATCGTCATTAAGAATAATCTCTCAATTCATATAAAAAAATGAAGCTGTCAATTAAAACAGCTTCATTATATAAATCATCAATTAAAATGATAAGTAACCGAGACACACAAGTTCAACTTCTCAAACAAGAAAAAGCAAATACGATTACTGCTGGCATGCATCAAATTCAGCAGCAATCTTTTTTAAGATTTCTATCTTGGCCATTGGAGTAGTCAACATTCCAACTTTGTAACCATCTTCTTTATCCAAAATTTTCTTTGCCAAAACAGGGCAACTTTCCACAAACTTGCTCATCTTTTTATTAAACGGCATTAACTTAAGATCGCCCAATGAAATTACGTTCGTTTCACCAGGTAATAGAATATAATAATCTGTAGTAGCTGTAAAATCATTATTAGTCACTACAATTGGTTGCTGCTCATACATAAACAACTTAATCTTGCTAGTTTCAGAATTAAGTAGGTAAACAAACATAGAAGATGATCCAATTTGTCCAGAGGAATTAACACTGTAGTAATGCCTTCCTTTTACAAAAAATTCTTTAGTATCATTATCATGAAATTCCCTTTTCTTTTCACCATCAGGAGTTACTCTAACGCTTCCAGGATAACAAATTTTATAATCTACAACGCCTTGTATCGTGTCGCCTGTATTCAAGATTACTTTTCCAATGCCATTATAGGCTACAAATTCAGTTTGTGAAAAAGCACTGATGGCTATCATTAGTAGCAAAACTACAAAAGCTGTTCTTTTCATAAAATTTTGAGTTTAAAGGGTTAGTATTTACATTATAAAAAAAAACTTTTAGCTATCATTTTCATTTACAACATTAATCAAAAAAATCATATTTTTTGACAATATTAAAAAATTAAATACTTTTCATTTGTAAAATAGCAACACAATTTATCATTACTTTAGATTCCTTCCATTATACAAAGGGCAAGACTAGGTGAGTTTTGCTTAAAAATTTTGTTCTACAATGGCCATTATGCGCCCATCTCCGAAATAATACCCAACTTAACATATATGGGCCTAATCATGGTTTTCAGTTTACCCAGCTTGTTAGCAAAAACCAAACCACCGATGATGCAGGCAACGCCACCAACCATAATGGTTATAGGAACATTGAACATGGTGGCCATGCTGCCAGCAAAAAAACTACCAAATGGTGCAGTGCCCATGAAGGCCATCGCGTAAAAGCTCATTACGCGGCCACGCTTATCGTCGTCCACTATGGTTTGAATTATGGTATTGCTGGCAGCCATCTGGAGCATCATACCCAAACCAACCACCACCATTAGCGCCATGGAGAGGAACAGAAATCGTGAGTAGGCAAAGGAGACGAGCCCCACACCAAAAATAATAGAAGCAATCGGGATAATTCGGCCAAGTCCCAGCACGCTGCGCCGTGAAGCGAGAAATATTGCCCCGATGAGTGCACCAACGCCCGATGCCCCCATAAGGAAGCCAAAGGTGTGTGCACCACCATGTAGTATCACCTTGGCAAATACAGGCATGAGCACCGTATAGGGCATACCCATTAGACTTACCAAGGCAAGCAGCAAAATAATATACTTAATGGGAGCAAATCCAAATGTGTAATTAAAGCCATCCTTGAGCGACTTAAATACATTGCCCTTCCTTCGCTCCAACTTCGACAAATCAATAGTCATAAAGAGCAAGGAGACAATAACAAACAGGTAGCTCAACCCATTTAGAAAGAAGCATGTCCCTTCTCCGGTTGTTGCAATGAGCACACCGGCTATGGAGGGTCCCAACAACCTAGCAGCATTCACCATCGTTGAGTTAAGGGCAATGGCATTCCCCAAATCCTCCTTCTTCCCCACCATTAGAACCAAAAGCGACTGCCGTGCAGGCGAATCAAATGCGTTAATCAACCCAAGCACTATGCTTAGCGCAATAATCTCCCATATCTGGATAATCCCCATGAAGAATAGAATGGCCAGAGCAAACGCCTGCAGCATTGCCAAAATCTGGGTGGCTACAAGTATATGGTAACGATTCCAACGATCGACCAACACCCCGGCGAATGGTGCAAGCAGAAAGGTGGGTATTTGTCCGGCAAAGCCAACAACTCCCAGCAAAAAGGTGGAACCAGTTAGCCGATAAACCAACCACGGTGTAGCAATCCGCTGAATCCAGGTTCCGATGAGCGACATGCTCTGCCCGCTGAAATAGAGACGAAAGTTCTTATACTTTAACGAACGAAAAGTAACCTTTAGCCCCGAAGGCATGCTTGAACGAAGCCGAGCATATCGCATTTACCAGTCTTTATTTAAGAACCAAATCCCATGCATCAACCTGAAATACTCTATATTATAAATAATGCAAGAACAACAAATCATAAAGAAATGCCTCGGTAAAATTAAGAATAAAGAATGTTTGTTAAGACTTAGAGAAGTAAAATCGGAAAATGAATAGTTAGGGTTTAGAATTGACCCCTCCTATAGTAGCCTGTAGGGCAGAGTGCGAAAGTTCACATTCACCAATTAACTCTATGCACATAACTCCCGGTTCTATTCACAATTCACTACTCACAATTTACCATTCACTACTTAAATCGTCCATAGCAAACCCACGTAGGAACTGGTAAAACTATCGTTATCCAAGCTGTGCCCTACGGAAAAGATGAAATGCGTTGTTGAGCTAAAGTTAATTGACCCTCCAACATTGAATGCGGTAGCTGACATACCTTCGATTGTATTGGCTGTGTGGTAGTAAACCTCTCCACCCAGAGTTATCGTTGGAGAAAAATCGTACTGCATTTCCCAACCAGCAAAAAGCCAGTTTTTATTTCCATCTCCGGGATTTATCCAGTAGCCTACACCACCGTAGGTTGTGAGTTTACGCCACGATTTTTGAATCCACAGAGGAATATAGACTTGTGTTCGTCCGTTACTAAAATCCTGATTTTTTATCGTAGGCACCTCAACAATGGGAAAAACGCCAATCTGAGGTCTATCGTCCGACTCCTGCACAAAGCGATACTTCATGCCCAACTCGGTATAACCGTAACCGAAGTTCGTACCCTGATGCCGAATGTAGCTATAGTTCATTGGTAAAAGAAGATGAACCTGAACATTTGGAACTAACCCATAGTTTACCTCCACGTGAGGCGCGGTTCCCAACCACTCATTGCGCTGAAAGGTATTAATGGAGGCAATGTAGTATTCCCAATGCTTGAAATCGACAGGTTCTGGATCATCGGTATTGAATGGCGGACCAGCATAGCCCAGCGGGGCCAGAAGCAGCACAAACAGGCTGAATAAAAGAGAAAACCTCCACTTTTTAAAAGACATGGCTCAGGATCTAGATTTCTTAGCAATTACAATATCAATGGACCATCGTCCACCACCGTAAATGAGAAGATAGACGAGGAGAACGGTCATGGCAAAATCGGTCCGGTATTCATGGGCCATGGGCCAAAATCCTTGACCAACCAGTATAGGCCATTTGGTAGTTACAAACGCAGTTGCCATAACAATTAGCAATGGAATGGATGCCAATCGAGTTATAAGTCCAAGAAGAATGAGCATTCCACAAACAATTTCAAACGATCCTGTGAAGTATGCCCAAAAAGCCGGATGGCTAAACCCTATTTTCAGGAACCTTGCGGTACCATCCAGCATTGGAAAAAGATATTTCTGAATTCCTTCTGATAGGAAAATCGCCCCCACCACCAGCCGAACCAAGATTGTGCCGCCACTATTGCCAGTAAGGAGCATCGATGCTTTAAAATCTCTTGATAAGTTCATGTCACCAACCGATTTAATGCTCTAGGAATAATGCTAGAACTGTATTGGCTATACAACAAAGAAACAGCCTATTCGGTTTAAATCGGCAGATACTAAAGCCTAAAAATTGTAGCTGCTATTCATGAAATTTAACGCAGGTAAGGCATCTCCATTAAAATCGAATAGGGCTCGTGCCTCCATTTCGCCACCCCATGGCGTATTCCTATAGTCGGGAGCCCAATACTG
>DATKTT010000234.1:0-3837 GCA_035530955.1 Williamwhitmania sp.
GAAAAAATACTGCCGTTTTAAGAAGAACAAGATCAAGTATGTTGATTACAAAGATCCTGAGTTTCTTAAAAAATTCTTGAATGAGCAGGGTAAAATTCTTCCTCGTCGCCTAACCGGTACCTCTTTGAAGTATCAAAAAAAGGTTGCCCAAGCCGTAAAAAGAGCTCGTCATTTGGCATTGCTGCCATTCGTAACCGATTTGTTGAAATAAGAAAATTGGAGGATCTACCATGGAAGTAATTCTTAAGCAAGATGTGGCCAACCTAGGCCAAAAAGACGATATTGTAAAGGTAAAGGACGGTTATGCAAATAACTATCTTGTTCCTCAAGGTTTTGCAATTTTCGCTTCAGTTTCAGCCAAAAAGGTACATGCTGAAAATCTACGCCAGCGGGCACATAAGGAAGAAAAGGTTAAGGACGATGCTCTCGAAATTTTGAAGAAATTAGAGGGATTAAGTCTCACCATCTCTACCAAAACCAGCTCTACCGGTAAGATTTATGGTTCTATCAACACCATTCAAGTTGCAGAGGCTTTAGAGGCCAAAGGGTTCAACATTGAAAGGAAACAGATTACTCTTGTTGAGGACCAAATCAAGGAAATCGGTAAGTATGTTGCCACCATCAAGCTGCACAAGGAAGTTAAGGTTGAAATTCAGCTAGAGATTGTATCGGAGTAATAAATACTCAGATTAATATAAGAAAAAGGGCTCCAAAAGAGCCCTTTTCTATTTTCTTACTATCAGATTAAGCACATTACTTAGCTGCAATGGTTTCAATTTCGACCATCACTCCAAGCGGCAGCTTAACCACACCATAGGCCGCTCTTGCCGGCATATCCTTGGTAAAATACTTAGCATACACCTCGTTCATGGCAGCAAAATTGTCCATGTCGTTCAACAGCACCGTTGCCTTCACCACATTATCGAGGGTGTATCCTGCTGCTTGTAGAATGGCAGCAATATTCTTAAATACCTGTTCTGTCTGCTCCTTAATGCCGCCGTCAACAACCTTTCCCGTCTCTGGATTCAGCGGAATTTGACCGGAAATATAAAGGGTGCCATTGGCTTCTACGGCCTGGCTGTAAGGACCAACTGCTTTGGGTGCAAGGTCGGTGTGAACTATCTTTTTCATTGTAAATGTATTAGTTTCAAACGAGAATTATCACCCTAAAACTGCTGATCAAGATTATCAGTCCACGACTTACGCTTATCATACTTGAGATCGCGTAAAAGTCCTGATTTTACATTTATCCTAAAGCTGTAGCTCTGACGAGGCCCAAGTGGAATCCAAGTAAACGACATCTCCCAGCAGTGCAAGTCCCTATTTATACCCAACGAAGTATAGGTAAGTTCATTCATTTTAAAGTCCCAACCGGAGGAGTAGGTAATTTTCCATTTAGGCGTAAGGCTTAACCCACCCGAAAAGTTAACGGTTTGGTTTATCGTTGAGGTGAAAGAAGGCTTAGAATAATTTAAGCTATAGTTAAAGCTGATGTTCCAAGGAACAGAAAAGTTAACATAACCGGATGGAGGTATACCGTATGGTATATTATTATTATCGTATTGGTTCTGAAATGTTTCCACCACCGGCGCTGTTTCTTGATTAGCAGACTGATTTTTTTCCACACCGGCCTTTGTTGCTTGGCTCTGGAATGAAAGATTGAAAGAGGTGGTAAAATTCGTCAATCGCCCCAATTTTCCTGTCTCCTTATACATCCACTTGTTTACTGGCAAACCGTTCTGGCCAAGCGCATAAGGGTTAATAACTCCACCAAAATTCAATGCAAATTCCTTGGTAAGCGTAACCCTTCCCGAAAAATTAAACGGAGCCAGTTTAAGCGAATCTATGAGTAAATTATAGGATGAGGAAATTTGTAGATTATCGAGAAGCTTTATTTTTCTAGTTTTTTGAGTCGAGTCACGGTCGCTCTTAACCTTCATCTCTAAAATATTTGACAGTCCAAATCCAATTGATCCCGATCGGGAGGCACTGGGACCACCTACAATTCCATTCTGAAAAATGGAATATTGTTGAGTTTTTCCCGTGGTATCCGATTGAACTGTACGATAGTAACCATAGTATGATGATGAAAAGTCAGGATGATACGAAAAGGAGATGGAAGGGGTCATTACATGGCGAATAGCTTGAATTTTAGACCCTTTAGAAAATGTAAAGGTTCCATAAATTTTGGTAGACATACTAGCAGAATAGTTATACTCCATAGCTCTCTGAAAACCATTTACGGTATCTGTAATTAAGCTATCAGCAACATTATCCCATTTCTTTCTAATGGTTTTGGTATACCAATATTCAGAATAGTTTGCGGTTGGGCTAACGTTAAGAAATTTAAGTAAGGAAAAGGATGTTGTAACCGGAATGGTTTGCTTCATTCCGTTGGTCATTTTATCGACCCAGTTGCCCTTAAAAAGCGAAGCCTCACTGGTTGTATACTGGTTCTGCAAGCTAGAGCTATATGAAACTCCAATTTTCTCAATAACATTTGGCCGTCCAGTAGCATTTTTTGACCTAAAAGGATAAACCGAACTCATGTTAAAGGTCATAACCGGTAAGCTTATAGATACCGTCTTGGTTGTTGTAGTTTCTGAATGGTTCGCACTAAGAGAAAGGCTAAACGGAGTTCCTTCAAAAATGCGGGTATATGCAATACTTGAGTTTATGGAGCTGTTCAAATAGCTGGATGGATTATAGGTAGCGTATGTATTATACGACGATTTAGTAAAGTTGACGTTTGCATTAAATGATGAGTTAGGCTTAAACTTGGGGTCCTGTGAATGCCGCCACTGAATACTATAGGTACCCGTGTTCATATAATCAGCATCACCTTTACTCCCCACAACCAACTTTACGCCTGATATATCCAATGATCCATTGTATTTATATCGAACCTTGTAGGCAGATTTTGCATTCAGGTCCCATCCACCAAAGGAATAAATACTACCGGTAAGCGCTAGGTCAAAATAGTCGCTCATACCAAAGTAGTATCCACCTTGCTGAAGATAAAAGCCTCTGTTGGTCTCCTCGCCATACCGCGGAATTAGAATTCCAGAATGTCGACCTTTTCTGTTTGGGAAGAAGCCAAAGGGTATACCAATGGGTAGTGGCACATCCTCAATCACTAGGAATGCCGGACCAGTTATGATTTCCTTATTAGGAATAACCTTTGCCTTAGTAAGGTAAATGTAAAAGTGAGGATGCGGAAGATCGCAGGTGGTATACTCCCCTCCAATGAGATTAACCGTATTATCGGCCATCTTTTTTGTCATCTTACTATGAAGAAACCCTTCCCCCTGCTTGGTTATAACACCGTATATTTTTGCCTTTCTTGAATCAAAATTATAACGTATTGAGTCCATGTCATATACATCGCTCCCTTCCTTAAAGACGGGCTTTCCCAATGCCTTGCCGGCACTGTCAATGCTGCCATACGCAAACGCTTCCTTCGTTTCCATATTAAACTCGATGTGAGCAGCGGTAAGCTCCATATTTTGGTATGTTACCTTAGCATTGCCAAATAGGTAGGCCATCTTTCCATTCATGGAGTATATTATGGAATCGGATGCAGTTGAATTAACGGGCCCCTCAATAGGTGGCTTCGGCTTCTTCTTAAGCGTATCGGACCTAACGCTATCGGGCAATTGCGCGTTTGACACCACTTGAGCATCAAGCCCCGCCCCCAGCACTAGGCAGAGACAGAATCCAGTAAATATGGAACAAATAAGCCTTTTCAAGCGAAAGTTGGTTTAATATGAAGTACGAAAAGTTTTTCGTGCTATTTTTGTAAAATCATTGGTCGGCCAAATAAAAGCCCAAAACTAG
>DATKTT010000235.1:0-2744 GCA_035530955.1 Williamwhitmania sp.
GCACCAAGCAGGTTTCCTACCTCAATATTGGAGTTGTTGCTAAGGCTAATCATCTGCTCCTGCGTCAGCTGCTGACGATTAGCCTCGTCCACAACCACCAGAAAAGGATTGTTCAGCGCATTTACCGAGCTGGTAATAAGGGAAGCCAGCTGAGTAGCGAATCCAGCATCGTTCATATAGGCCTCAATAGGTTTAATGCCAATGGTAATAAGTGCTTTACGACGTGCCTCAGTCTTAAGGTCGTTGCTGTTCTTATAGCTTCCGTAAGCCTTAATTAGCTGGTCAAAATCTGCGTAGGCTTTTCTATTCAAGTTCGATTGCATGGCTTGCACCCCATCGCGATAAATTGGCTCAGCTATGGCCGTAATGAGTAGCTCATCGCTCTTTTCATAGCCCGGTTCCAGCTGCTTAACTTCCTGAAGCAGCTGTTCCGCCTTTGTGAAATTCTCATCATCGAGAGCCAGCTGTGCCTCTGGGTATATCTGCTTTAGGTAGCGCGACTTGGCGTCGTCGTAGAGCGATTTGTAGCGCTCTGGTTGCTGCAGGTTAACTCCCACGGCTGAAACCTTGTTGGCGTATGCCTGCGCATCAAGATAGTCGTATACGGCATCCTTCATGTTTCCGGAATCGTAGGCCGAACTAAAATTGATAAACTTATGGTCGAGCACCAGCTGACCGTTTTTCTTCAAACCCACCAATGCATCTACGTTGTTATGGTTAGCGTAGGCCGATTGATAGTAGGCATCAGCCGCCTGTTCGTATAATCCCTGACTTTCGAGCTTTGCCCCTTGCTTTGCCAATCGCTTGGAGGCACATGAACTTGCAATAACAGCAACTGAAATAAGGAGGATAGGTAAAATTCTTTTCATAAGGCAATTTATTTTGAGATTGGCTCGCTAAATGTAGCACTTCTCGCATAACCATCCAAAAATTTATGGAAGGCTGAAGTAGATGCTAGCCCCTAAGCTAATGAGAGAAGCAAATCTGGACTAAGATTGGTAAGTGACAACACAACCAAATCGGCGACCTCCAAATTTTGTCCTAATGAAACATCGGACTGCAGGCCCACACATGCCATTCCAGCGGCCTTTGCAGCAAGCACGCCATTGGTGGAGTCTTCAATAACAACGCAGTTTTGAGGAGCAATTCCCAGCCGTTGTGCTGCCAAAATGAACACTGCAGGATTTGGTTTTGCTAGGGCAACCTCCTCACCACTTGCTAATGCCTTAAAATACCGGCCAATGTTGAATTTACGAAGCACTAGGTGAATATTGGTTAGCGAAGATGAAGATGCAAGAGCTATGGGAACACCGTAGTTAAACAAACTTTTAAGTAGCTCCTCGGCGCCGGGAACAAGCGAAACCGAACCATTTGCAGCCAAAGCCTTAAGGTAACGCTCCTCCTTAATGGCAACATAGTAACCAAGCTCCTTGGGTAGTTTGAATTCGGCTTTCAGCTGTGCCCACATACCAGCATTTGATGTTCCGGTAAATCTATGCTGCTGCTCGGGCGATATGGCCATTCCAAATTCGGTAAACATCTGCCGCTCCACCTCCTTGTGCAGCGGTTCGCTGTCCACAATCACCCCATCCATATCAAAAATAACCGCCTTTGCCATTCTGTTCACCATTTTAACTGCTACCCACTGGCAACTTAACTAATGTTCGCAGGAATTGAATCACTGCATAATGCACACCACAAAAATGGGAAAATATACTTAACGGAATGCTATTAGTTGCTATGTTGCACAAACAGGATGGTTTGAGTTTGAGGAGATATCGGAAATGTATTTGGACAAGAAGCACAGTTGGATTGCTTGGAACCATTAAATTAACCAATCTCCATAAATTACAGGAACTGCTGCCACGACTTGATGTATTTCTTGCCACAACCGGAAAAACAGAGTATCTTAAGTAAAATTTTTTTACCATTTTCTGCGCCTTAATCCAGCCCTAGGTTGATAGCAGTATTACTGTGAAAATAAGAGTTTTAAGAGCAAAACAGAAAGTAAATACCAAAAAATGGACAAGCATACTTCCATCCAAAAAGTTCTTAAGGAGAAGATACTCGTACTCGATGGAGCCACTGGCACCATGATTCAGCGCCATAAACTAACCGAAAACGACTTTAGAGGGGTACGTTTTAGCACTCACCCTAAATCGGTGAAAGGAAATAATGATCTTCTGGTGCTTACCCAACCCCAGATTGTGGAGGGTGTGCACAGGGCATATCTGGAAGCCGGAGCCGACATCATAGAAACCAACACCTTTAATGCCAACCGAATTTCGCAAGCCGACTATGGATTGGAGGAGGTGGTTTACGAGTTAAACAGGGAGGCAGCACGTATTGCCCATGGTATTGCTGCAGAGTTTACTAGCAAGAATCCACTAAAGCCTCGCTTTGTGGCAGGCTCCATGGGGCCAACAAACAAAACAGCTAGCCTTTCACCCGATGTTAATAACCCGGCATACCGTGGCGTTACTTTCGACAAACTTGTGGACGCCTATACCGAACAAGCTAAAGGACTCATTGATGGTGGAGTGGATATTTTACTAGTTGAAACCGTTTTCGATACCCTGAATGCCAAGGCTGCCCTCTTTGCTATTGAGCAGGTGCTTGATGAGAAGCAACTCCAAATTCCAATCATGGTTTCTGGCACCATTACCGATGCCAGTGGAAGAACACTCTCTGGCCAGACGCTTCAGGCATTTATCAATTCTGTTTCGAATGCGCCACTGCTAAGC
>DATKTT010000236.1:0-4405 GCA_035530955.1 Williamwhitmania sp.
AGAAATCGATTACTTTTGCCTGTTAATAGTGTAGAACTTTTAAATAAAGCTATGGTTCAGGAGGAGTTGTTTAAAAAGCTGATTGCGCACTGCAAGGAGTATGGGTTTATTTTTCCCTCAAGTGAAATTTACGATGGGCTAAGCGCCGTATACGACTACGGTCAAAATGGTGTAGAGCTCAAAAACAATATTAAGCGCTACTGGTGGGATGCCATGGTAAAGCTCAACGAAAACATTGTTGGACTCGACTCTGCAATATTCATGCACCCCGAAATATGGAAGGCCTCGGGGCACGTGGGAGCGTTCAACGACCCGCTAATCGACAACAAGGACTCCAAAAAACGGTACCGTGCCGACGTCCTCATTGAGGACTACATGGCTAAAATTGAAGATAAAGTTGAAAAGGAGGTAGAGAAAGCTCGCAAGCGTTTTGGCGAGACTTTTGACGAAGCCATGTTCCGCCAAACTAATCCCCGCGTACAAGAAAACCTTCAGAAGATAGAAGAGGTTAGAATGCGAATGGTGAAAACTCTTGGGGAGAATGACCTCGAAGGTGTTCGGCAGCTGATTATCGATTTGGAGATTGCCTGCCCGGTTTCTGGTACCCGCAACTGGACCGAAGTTCGGCAGTTTAACCTCATGTTCGAAACGAAGATTGGATCGGTAAGCGAGGAGGCAAACGTAATATACCTAAGGCCAGAAACAGCACAGGGAATTTTTGTGAACTTCCTCAACGTACAAAAAACAGGACGTATGAAGCTCCCATTCGGAATTGCTCAGATTGGGAAGGCATTCAGAAATGAGATAGTTGCCAGGCAGTTTATCTTCCGCATGCGCGAGTTCGAACAGATGGAGATGCAGTTCTTTATCCGTCCGGGTGAGGAGATGAAGTGGTATGAGTATTGGAAGCAATTCCGTATGCGTTGGCACATGGCACTGGGCCTTGAGTCGGCCAAATATCGCTTCCACGATCACGATAAGCTGGCGCATTACGCCAATGCTGCTAGCGACATAGAGTTTGAATTCCCCTTTGGATTTAAGGAGGTTGAGGGTATTCACTCCCGCACCGACTTCGACCTAGGTAACCACCAGAAGTTCTCCGGTAAGAAGCTGCAATACTTCGATCCAGAAACCAACGAAAGTTATGTGCCATACGTGGTAGAAACCTCCATTGGGGTTGATAGAATGTTTTTACTGGTACTCTCTGCTGCCTATGTGGAAGAGAAGGTGGACGATGGTGTGCGGGTAGTGCTGAGAATTCCTCCCGCCCTTGCTCCAGTTAAGGTGGCTGTGCTTCCATTGGTGAAAAAAGATGGCTTGCCGGAATTGGCTCGCAAGATTATGGATGACTTAAAGTTTGACTACAACTGCCAATACGAGGAGAAGGACACCATTGGCAAGCGCTATCGCCGTCACGATGCCATTGGAACACCTTATTGTATAACTGTTGACCACCAATCGCTGGAGGATGGAATGGTTACCATTCGTGAGCGTGACACAATGGTTCAAGAGCGCATACCTATTGAGCGTGTTCGCCAGATTGTGGAAGAGCGGGTTAGCTTTAGAACAATATTGACAAAACTATAGCCATATTACCATGGCATAGGCCGGAGGCTCTGTTGGCTTCCGGCTTGTTTTTACCCATTTGCTGAAGCCTCTTTAAGTATTGGGAGAAAGGATTAAAATGGAGAAAACATTGCGCAGAGTATTGGTGATGACCTACTACTGGCCACCGGCTGGAGGTGCTGGTGTGCAGCGCTGGCTAAAGTTTGTGAAGTACCTCTCCATGATGGGCTGGGAGGCGCTGGTCTATACTCCACTCAATCCCGAAATTCCCGTTGAGGACAGGTCGCTGCTGGATGAGATTCCACCCGGAACAACCATTATTAAGACCCCCATTCGAGAGCCTTACAATTTCTACAAGCGATTTGTGGGAATGAAATCAACCGACCGTGTTGCTGCTAACTTTATTTCCGATGGCAGTAAGCCAAGTTTTGCCCAAAAGGTATCGGTTTGGATTCGGGGCAATTTTTTTATTCCCGACCCGCGCATATTTTGGGTTGGACCATCTGTGAGATTTCTTAAGGAGATGCTGGTCGAAGACCCGGTAGACCTTATCGTTACCTCTGGTCCGCCACACAGCATGCACCTCATTGGTCGTCGTCTGAAGAAGTCGCTGGGAATACCGTGGGTGGCCGATTTTCGCGATCCTTGGACAAATATCGATTTTTACCATGAACTCATGCTTACTTCCATTGCAGATTCAATTCATCACCGTTTAGAGCGTAAGGTTGTTCAGATGGCTGATTTGGTTATTACGGTGAATAAGGCCATGGAGGAAGATTTTCTTAGTAAAGGGGCAAAAAGTGTTGTGGTTATTTCCAATGGCTTCGACGAAGCTGATATGGTGGAATCCACTGCTGTTTTTGGCGATAAGCTATCTTTTGTCCACATTGGAACATTGGGCGAAACCCGCAATCCACTTGCCTTTTGGACAGCACTGGGAGAGTTGGTTCGCGAGCAACCATCAATAGCTGAGCATATTTTGGTGAAGTTAGTTGGTAAAGTTGACCACTCCGTTACCCAGGTTGTGGAGAAAAATGAACTCGGTAATCTAGTGGAGTACGTTACTTACATACCTCACATGGAGGCCATTAAGGAGCAGCGAAACGCAGGGGTATTGCTTCTACTGGTCAACAACACACCAACGGCAAAAGGCATTGTGACGGGAAAACTTTTTGAATACCTTGCAACAGGGCGGCCCATTTTGGCCATAGGTCCCAAGGACGGGGAGATGGCAGATATTTTACATCAGACAAAGGCGGGGAAGATATTCGATTTTGGCGAAGTGAATGAAATAAAGCAATATATTGTAGGCGCATTGGAGCAATTTAGGAAAGGGTTGCTGGTTGTTGAACCACAGGGCTTGGCGCCATACTCCCGAAAGGAGTTGACCCGCAAGCTGGCACAGGTAATGGAGCAGGTGGTGGAGCAGCATAAGTTGAGATGATACCATTCCTGTAATAGTCTTTTTTTCAAGGATTGATTATTTTTGATATAGTAGATATTTTTTAGGCAAATTGTTATGCAGAAAATTCTTACCGTTGTTGGTGCCCGCCCCCAATTTATTAAGGCTGCTGCAGTAAGCCGCAGGCTTAGAGAGGTGGGCATAGAAGAGGTGCTGGTGCATACGGGCCAGCATTTTGACAAAAATATGTCGGAGGTTTTTTTCAACGAGATGGAGATTCCAAAGCCACACTACAACCTCGATATCCATAGCCTTTCCCATGGTGCCATGACGGGGAGAATGATGGAGCACATCGAAACGGTTTTGCTGAAGGAGCGTCCCGATGGTGTAATGGTTTTTGGCGACACCAACAGCACCCTTGCCGGAGCGCTGGCCGCACGCAAGTTACACATACCCGTAGTGCATGTTGAGGCGGGTCTCCGTTCGTTCAACATGGATATGCCGGAAGAGATTAACAGGATACTCACCGATCGAATTTCTAACGTGCTGTTTTGCCCAACCGACGCAGCGCTGGCAAATCTCAAGTTGGAGGGATATGACCACTTCAACATCAAAATTGAGAAGAATGGCGACGTTATGCAGGATGCTGCACTCTATTATTCAGAGAGAGCGGCTCAGCTCTCAAACATCATTCAACGGTTAGAGTTGAAGGGTAAGCCTTTTGTGCTTGCCACAGTTCACCGTCAGGAAAATACCGATAACCCAGAGCTGCTGCACTCGTTAATTGGTGCATTGAATAAAATAAACAGGGAAATTACCGTTGTGGCACCCCTGCATCCTAGAACACTTGGTATGACAGCCAAGGAGAGGATCAAGCCAGAGTTTGAGGTTATTGAGCCGGTTGGCTACTTCGACATGGTTGAGTTGCTTAAGGCCTGCAGCTTGGTTATGACCGATAGTGGCGGTGTGCAGAAGGAAGCCTTCTTCTTTGGAAAAAACTGCGTGACACTGCGCGAACAAACAGAGTGGGTGGAGTTGGTTGAAGGAGGCTACAACATGCTTGCCGGTGCCAATGATGAACTCATCTACAAGGGATTCAAGGAGATGATGTTGAGGAAAAATGATTTTTCTGTGAATCTTTATGGGAAGGGGAAGGCTGCACTTAAGGTTGCTCAAACTCTCTTAGCATGGACAGCGTAACTGCCAGCCCGACATACTAAAGAACCATCACTTAAATAATATTCCGGTAATCTTAATAATGGTTAAATATCGCCAAAAGTTAAATTGCCAATGCTTAGGCGAGTAAAAATAGGTTACCTTAGTATGTTGAAAACTGAATAATAATGCAACGGGTTGATGGCTTACCAACTGCTGGAAAGCGTTCAACTTGAATTTTTTACTGTGGACACATTGTTGAACAACTAACCTGTTACTAGC
>DATKTT010000237.1:0-6798 GCA_035530955.1 Williamwhitmania sp.
GAGCAAAAAAGAAGGAGCGTATGAACAAAGAACTGGTGGATATGGTTAGTGCATCGCTGATTTTGCAAAGCTATCTCGAGGCACGTAGTTATAGAAAAAACGATTAGAAGCATGATATTACCAGTTTACGTTTATGGTTCACCAGTATTAAGAAAGGTTGCTGAGGATATAACCCCATCCTATCCAAGTTTAAAAGAGCTGATAGACAGTATGTACGAAACGATGTACACCTCCGATGGAGTTGGGTTAGCTGCACCGCAAATTGGTAAATCCATTAGGCTGTTTATTATTGACGCCGATCCTTTGGTGGAGGACTATCCCGATCTGGAAGGGTTTAAGCGTGTTTTCATCAATGCCCATATTGTTGAACGTAGTGGAGAACCTTGGTATTTCAACGAAGGTTGCTTAAGTATTCCGAACCTTAGGGAGGATGTTCGTAGAGAGGAGACGGTGCGGATGCAATACCTCGACGAAAATTTTCAGCCACATGATGAGGTTTTTAGCAGCATCGCCGCGCGCATTATTCAGCACGAGTACGATCACATTGATGGAATACTCTTTGTCGACAGGCTTGCACCACTGCGAAAAAGGATGGTTCAAGGTAAGCTTAACTCAATTTCCAAGGGCCGTTATACTTCTGCCTACAAAACTAAGGTAGGCTAGCACTTGACTTCACTCAAAGTTTGTTGTAATTTGAGGTGAGATAGATGTCTCACCTTTATGGCAACGTTTCTGTTTGAAAGGTTCAAGTTGATCCCTATGCTACGCATAACGCTTCCACTGTTGGTGGGGGTTGTTTTGGCTTTTCATTTGCCCTCGTTTCCTTTTCTTTATCCCTTTTCAGCTGCCTTACTTTTGTTTCTGGTGGCCATTTTTTTAGATGGTCGGTTAGCATACACCAAACGTTGGGTTTGGGGGTTTCTAATCAGTGTTGTAATGCTGTTAGTTGGATTCACAGCGGTGTTGGTTACCGCTGAAGCACCAGCCTATCCCCAAGGGTATACCGGGCTTTTCCAGCTACAGCTGCTCGACACTCCAGAAGCTAGAGCAAAGAGCATGAGAGTTGAAGCAATGTTGATTGGAGAGGTTAAAAACGATAGCGTTTATCCGCGAAATGTCAAACTTCTGCTCTATTTGAAGCAGAAAGATTCCTCCTCCTTGGTTTTAATGCCAGGCGACCTATTGCTGGCAAAATTGAGGCTACAGCCACCTCCTTTGGCAATGAATCCTGGCGAATTTGACTATCGCCAATACCTTGCAAATAAGGGAATATACTATTGTGCTTACCCTAGTGTTAGTGATGTCGCTTATCTTGGCAGGGCGAAAAGTTTCTCACTAATCCTCCTCTTTCGGCAGTTGAGGGCAAAAATCATTCATCGGCTGCCAAGGCTAGGCGTTGAGGGGAAAGACCTAGCGGTGTTTTCTGCACTTACTCTTGGCTACAAAGGGTTGCTCGATCCTGATACCCGAAGCGACTTTGTTGCTGCTGGTGCCATGCATGTTTTGGCGGTTTCAGGTTTGCACGTGGGCATTGTATATTTGGTAGTTGCCTTTATGGTTGGGCTGCACGATAAGCAAAAGCGATTTGTGAAGCAAAGGGCATTGCTGGTTATCATTCTTCTCTGGGTTTACGCTTTTCTTACGGGACTGCCCCCTTCGGTATTCAGGGCAACGGTAATGTTTTGCTTTGTGGTAGGTGCCAAGGTTTTTAGAAGACAAGTGAATATTTATAACTCCATTGCTGCCTCTGCCTTCGTGTTAATTCTTATTCAGCCCAAAGTTATTTACGACATTGGCTTTGTGCTTTCATACTTTGCTGTGATTTCAATTGTGTATTTCCAACCCAAAATTTATGCTTGGTTTTCACCCAAAGGATGGCTGCTGCAGAAAGCCTGGGCATTAACCTCAGTTTCATTGGCAGCGCAAATTGCCACAACCCCTGTTTCGGTGGCTGTATTTGGGCAGTTTCCAACTTACTTTTGGCTTTCTAATATTGCGGTAATTTTGCTTGCGACTGTAATTCTTTACCTCGCTGTTCCTTTTGCAATAATTGCAAGCCTTTGGTCTACCGCAGGGTGGTATTGCGGCAAACTCCTTTCCTGTTTTTTATTGGCAATGAGATGGTCGACCGATTTTGTTGAGCACCTGCCGGGATCTCTTATTCATGGGTTAAGTCTTTCTCTATGGCAAACGGTGGCAATAATGTTAGCCATTGTATCGCTGACCTTTTACATTGAGATGAGGAAAAAGTTGGCATGGGTTGTTGCCCTTACCAGCATTGCCTTTGCCTTTTTTCAGTATGGCTGGGCAGCGATAGGTCAAAAGGAGCAAGCATTTGTTGCAGTATTAAATGTTCGATCTACCCCTGCCATAGCTATGGTGGAAGGCCATTCGGCTTGTCTGGTTTGTGGTTCAACACGGCAGGAGAGAGATGAGATGGTTCAGCAGCTGAATGGCTTTAAGCATTTTTATGGAATTGATACGCTCAAATTAGTTTCATTGCATGATTCTATGGAACTTAAATCGTTGCAAGTGGCTCATGCTTTTCTAAACGACAGTAATCTGCTGGCAATTAGTTTTGGAGGGAAGCGGATAATTGTCCAGCTCCAAGGGAGAATATCTAAAAATTTCAAAAATTTTAAGCAGGAAAAGTTGAAAGCTGACCTTGTGGTTGTTCCAACGGTTTATGACGCTCTGGCCCTGCAAAAGCTAGTGTCTGCAAAGGCCTTTATTGTAAGTGGTTATCTTCCTCGACGGATGCAAAACGATTCGCTGGTCAACGATTTCTGGGTTATGCCATTGCGCGGAGCTTACTATCTGTCAATCAATGGATAAAATTTGTGAGAAAAGGGTGGGCGATTTGGTGTGAAGTATTACTTTTGCCTGCTAATGTTTTAATTTTTCAAGTTTCCGTATGAATATTATTGTTGCTGGGGCAGGCGAAGTTGGCGTACATCTTGCTAAGATGTTAAGCAATGAGTACCACGATATAGTGATAATCGATTCCAATGACGACCTTCTTCGTTTGCTCGATTCCAATGCCGATGTAACAACGGTAAATGGTTCTGCAACAAATATAAGCACGTTGATGGAGGCCGGAATAAAGAAGGCCGATTTGTTTATCGCGGTTACCCACTATGAGGAGACCAACATAATTGCAGCTGTACTTGGAAAGCGGTTAGGCGCCAAAAAGGTAATTGCCCGAATCGATAATTACGAATATCTCGAGCCCAACAATAAAGAGATTTTCCTTAATCTGGGGATTGATTATCTCTTCTATCCAGAAAAAATTGCCGCACGTGAGATAATTGGACTACTCGGACAGACAAGTTCCACCGAGTATGTCGATTTTAGCAACGGAAAGCTTTCTCTCATTGTGTTTAAGTTGGAGGAGGGTGCGCCAGTGGTGGATAAAACTTTGCTGCAGGCTACGCACGATAACGAGAAGTTGGAATATAGAGCTGTAGCCATAAGCCGGCAAGGTGAAACAATTATACCTCGTGGCAACGACCAGTTTCAGGCGGGCGATTTGGTTTACGTTATCTCCAACCAGTCCGGCATCAAGGAGATGCAGAAATACTCTGGTAAAACGAACATTGACGTGCATAACCTCATGATTCTGGGGGGTAGCCGTATTGGCGTTCGTGTGGCAAAGGAGCTGGAGAATCATGCCAATATTAAGTTGGTTGAGGTCGATAAGGACAAAAGCATTAGGCTGGCCGAGATTCTGCAGAATACACTGGTGATAAATGGCGATGGACGCAATACCGATCTCCTACTGGAGGAGGGGCTGCGCAACATGGATGCCTTTGTGGCCGTAACGGGCAATTCGGAGACAAATATTCTCTCCTGCATGCTGGCCAAGCGCATGGGGGTGAAGAAAACCATTGCAGAGATTGAAAATCTTGACTACATAAAATTGGCCGAGAGCGTGGGTATCGATACCGTTATCAACAAAAAACTCATTACGGCCAGCCGCATTTTCCGCTTTACCATGAGCACCGATGTGCAGGCTATAAAATGCCTTACCGGCAGCGAAGCGGAAGTATTAGAGTTTATTGTTAAACCAGGTGCCGCAGTTACCAAAGGCCCGGTTAAGCATATTAACTTCCCCAAAGATGCCATTATTGGAGGGGTAGTTCGGGGTGATGTAGCGTTTATTGCCAAGGGCATTACCGAAATAAAGGCCTACGACCGTGTTGTCGTTTTCGCCCTTCCCTCAGCTATTAATAAGATTGGCAAGTATTTCAACTAGTGACACAATCAGGCCATTAACGGCCTAGAACTACGGTGATAACAAGCATTTATTGAAGGATATGAATAGGCTGTAGTTGCGCTAATGAACATCTAATAACCTTTCACAATTCACAATTCACAATTCACAAATTCAATCAATCATAATCTTGCCCGGCTCCATTCCCGTGTTGGGAGCACCACGCCGAACTATGCCGCCAATCATTATCACAATGGAGAAGGCAATTACAAATGCTAAAACACCTTCAGTGAGTTCTGGAATAACATATATGGCTGGAATTGAGTAGTATAGAAGGATAGTAATCAATCCTCTGGGTGCAATAAATACTTGCGGTATCATATCCTTCCTAGAAAAAATGAGGTAGTAGAGAAATCGAATGCCCAACACGGTCAAGGCAATGACCATACCCTCTAAAAACACGTGAATCGACATGAGGCTTGCCAGATTGATGCTGTAGCCAAAAAGGATAAAGAATACGGTTCTGATAAGAAAGGTTGATTCCCTAACGATAAGCCGAAATACCTTAAATTCTTCAGCCAGCTGTTCAAAATGAATATACTTGGTAATTTTACCTATTGAAAAAAGTTGGAGGTTATTGGCAAAAAGTCCAAACGCGAGAATTAGCAAGAGCGTGGAAAGGTGTGCTTTTTCACCCAGCGCGTACATAAGAATGAGCAGGGCTAAAATGAGGAAGACCTTGTTGTGCGACTTAATTCGGGTAATGATATATGCGAGGAAAAACACGCCAGCCACTGAAATAAGTGCAAGGATTACTAAATTTCCAATAAAAATTGTTGCTGATGATGGCGTAAACGCCTGAATTTCTATTATGTAGTTGAAGAACATAATACCCAGAATGTCCGAAAAGGTTGATTCGTAGGTAATGAACTCTCTTTTTTTGTAAGCAAATCGCTTTACGCTGGAGATGGCAATTGCGCTGCTAATTACCGCAAAAGGCACTGCATTGGCCAACGCACTGTGAAAATCGACGTGAAATACCAAGGAGAATCCAGCGGCAAGTAAAAAGATTACTGCGATTTGTTGAACGAGCGCGGCAGCAAATGACTTAAGTATTAACGGTAACTTTTCCCTCGTTAACTCTAGGTCGATGGCTCCGTCGAGTACTATGAATATGAGGCCTACAATCCCGGCCAGCTGCAGAAATTGGTTTACACCGCTAATTTCGTATCCTAATGAATCTGCACCCACCTTTATTACCGCACCAATTACCATGAGCATGAGCACTGCCGGGATGTGAATCTTTTCTGCCAGTACGTCGAAAAAGTAGGAGAGGATTACCAGAATGGCAATCAATATAATGAGCAGGTAGTTATCAATCATAAATCATTTTCTTCAAAATTAGACAAAAGGAGCAATTGCATGGTGATTTTAATGGAGAAACCATCGTATATTGCATTTGTTAAAAAAAGTTAAATATGGGCTCCAGAACTTCTCACCTGATTCCTGTTGCACTCCTAGCAAGTATTCTGGTTGGTATTTCCCAGCTGGGCTGTCGCCACGACTCCAACATGATTGATGAATTTCCTCCTGTATGTTTCGACACGGAGGTTCTCCCAATATTTCAAACATCATGTGCCTATTCCGGCTGCCACAGTGCCTCAACGGCTGAGTCTGGAATTGTTCTAGACAGTTATAGTAATATAATTCAGCATGTTAAAGCATACGACTCAAGAAACAGTTCGGCTTATCAGGCGATAACTAGTGTTTGGAGTCCTATGCCACCAGATCGTCCGTTGACAAAGGAGCAGAGAACTACCATTCGTATCTGGATTGATCAGGGAGCAATGGAAACCAAATGCGATACTTCGGGGCAAAATGTTCCCCCAGTTGTGGAGGCCTGTTTTTCCAGAGATGTTTTACCTGTAATGCTTTCCAGCTGTGCCATCAGTGGTTGCCACGACGCTACAACGGCAGCTGAAGGTGTAAGGCTATACAGCTATAATACCGTGATGCAAAGTGGTATTACGGCTTACCAACCTTCAAATAGCAGGGTATACAATGTGCTATCAAAAGCGGCAGGCAGTGAAAATATTATGCCACCGTCACCTTATCAACGGTTGCCTCAAGCGGCCATTGACAGCATTTACAGATGGATACTGCTTGGTGCAAAGGACGAGACCTGTGTAACCGCTTGCGATACGTTGAGTACCATTACATACACACTGCATATAGCACCTATTGTTCAAAGCAATTGCTTGGGTTGTCACTCTGGAGGAAGTCCATCGGGTGGTGTATCGCTGTCTACCTATGCCGAAGTGGTGTATGCGGTGAACAACAACCATCTCATTCAATCGGTAAATCGAACAGGAACTTTCCCAATGCCACCATCTAGCCCACTTTCTACTTGTGAAATACGGCAATTTGAATTATGGGCACAAACAGGAACTACTCAAAAATAGAACCCAATGAAGGCTAATTTGATACTTGCATTACTCATTATTGTTGGGGTTTCATCTTGCTACTACGACAACAGTGAAGAACTTTACCCCGAACTTCAAAGTGGTTGCGACACTACTGCTGTG
>DATKTT010000238.1:0-13815 GCA_035530955.1 Williamwhitmania sp.
ACTATAATGTGCCATAAATATAATTTATCCATTGAATTAGACCTTCCACAGCCAAGCTGCAAGACACCAGATAGAATGTTGGTATAAACCATTAAGAGTATTGGCGCAGGCAGCTGTCGGTTAATCCCAATAAAAAGCGGGAGCAAAACTATGAAAAGGATTTTTATTGGCATTGATTTTTCCAAGCTAAAGTTTGATGTAGCGGTGTTCGAGGGAGCTACGAAGGAGTACTTGGGCCGTAACGTATTCGAGAACAACCTCGATGGCTGCCAGCAGACGTTAGCGTGGATAGCCTCGATCACCGACGTCAGCCACGACGGCTGGCTCGTTTGCGGGGAGCACACCGGCCTATACTCGGTGGCGCTATCCCACTATGTATGTGCAAGCGGCGTTGATATGTGCCATGAGCCAGGGTTGCAAATCAAGCTATCCAAGGGTATGACTCGTGGCAAGAACGATAAAATAGACGCTGGGTATATCGCGGAATACGCCTACCGCTTTCAGGATAAGGTAAAGCCCTACCGCGTGGCTTCAGCCGCGCTAGGTGGCCTGAAAGACCTAGTTGCCTACCGCAACCGGCTGCTTGGGTATAAGAAATCGCTCACCATTTCCAACAAGGAATTGCAACGGGTGAAGGCAGATCAGGCAGCTGTAGCCTTCATATACGATGATAGCTAGGACATAATCCAGAACCTAGATGCCCGCATTAAGCGCGTGGAGGCAAGCATGAAGGATATCCTGCAGTCCGACGCTGAGCTGCTCGAAAACTATGCCCTACTGACCTCCATAAAAGGGATTGGAATGCTAAATGCGATAGTGTTTTTGGTGGTTACCGGCAACTTTACGCAGTTCTCCAGCGCACGAAAGCTGGGCAGCTACTGCGGCGTTGTCCCGTTTGAGCATCGCTCGGGCAGCAGCATCAGGGGAAGGGATAAGGTCAGCAAGCTGGCCAATAAAAAAATGAAGGTGCTGCTGACCCTGGCTGCACGAACAGCCGTCCAGCATGACCCCCTGCTCAGGGCCTACTACCTCCGCAAGCTGGAGGAAGGAAAGCACGACCGGGTGATCATTAACAACGTTCGCAACAAGCTAGTTCACCGGATGTTTGCCGTTGTTCGGGATAAAAAGCGGTATGATCCAAACTTTACGCATTCCCAGCTGCAGGCAGCTTGATATATTTTTAGCGTGGTGATTTTGTAAACCATACTTGTATGCAAGAAGGCCGACTGGCAAGACTTTTTGAAAAAATACTACCCGCAGCTCACGGAGGGTGGAGATTTTATCAAAAACCCGTAGGGCGTGGCCTTGCAGGTTGGCCGTCATGCATATTCCTTTGTTTACAAAATCAAAAACAGAAAAACATGAACTAATTTTTAAACAAACCATTTGGATTAACCATAGAATTCAATGAATATGCAAAGTTAGTCCCGTGAGGGAAGACATAGTAATTTGAGAATTTGAAGATGAGACAATTTGGAAATTGAAAAATGTGCCAATTAGCCATTATGCCAATTGAAAAACAAGTCCCGCAAGGGACGACAGTATGGTAGCAGATTAGCGTTCAAAGTGGTTCCAGTGCCGAAGGTACGGCAGAGCAATTTGGAAATCCGGCAATGACCGGACAAGTTTTGAGAATGAGACAAATTTGAAAATTATGCTACCAACAAGAAGTGTAAGGATTTTTTTCAAAAAATGTTGCCACCATATTAAACACAAAAATCCACCCTAAACAGAAGGGGCTTGCTTTACCATATATACAGTTAGAGATCGCTATATAATTAAGGTGAAGTCACAGACTTTGTCAAGCCGAGGGAGTCCTCATTAACTACTTAAATAGCAATAAAAACAATCCGGTTATAAAGAAAACAACACTTAAATATCTAGAAATTACAATAGCTTTATAATATTTTTGCCACTCTTTTTTGTTGACGATTTTAATATGGCTATAATGTAGCCCTGCAATAAAAGAGCAAACACCAAATAAAAATCCTAAACCAATAAGTATCATGGTTCAATCGTATTACAAATTAGTTGAAAAATCAATAGCCGCGCTCTTGTCCAGCATGCTTATCAACTTTTTTGCAATTCCGCCCGAGAGTTTCGTTGTTTGTTTGGGTCAGCGTGGGTTAATTTATTCCCTTTCAACAAGGCAAACTATTCCACAGGGTAGCGAAACCTATAGCTTGCCATGCAATCACTATTTTCCCATAGAGTAATTAACCGTATCATTTGCCTCAACTAGATTGCCAATAGTAGTTAGCAGGGCAGCTAACTTGTCTGGCAATTGGTTTTGGTTGACATTATGCATTGAGGTTGAATCCTTTTTACCATCTACGCTATATTTAATGAAGCTACCAGGCAGATCATATGCATCAATATTACCAATATAGCATTTTTCAAAATTTATGGTTGTAACTTCTCCTAGCTTCTCCTTAACTAGTGCTAGGTCAGCATCAGTGAGATGATAATTTGACTGATTATTAAATTCTTTCACACTCGATGTAATTTGCATCAATCCGGTATTATCAATGACCACTTCATAAAGATAGTTGGTTGGTGAAAACCCAACCTGATACAAAATCGAAAAATTATCAAACACTAGGGGTTTTGGACTCTCTTTCTTGCATCCGAAAATACCAGCCGATATGATAATCCCCAGAATCATAAGTTTTGTTTTCATAGGTGCCAATATTAAGTTTTAGTTTGAATGTTATAAGGAGTATATGGTTCTAACTTTATGCAACATTTTATTTTTCAGAATTATAAACTAAAGCAGGGGAAACCGTATTTATAATAATGCTGAAAAAAATATCACTCTAATTTCGGAAAAATATAACAAATTATGTGCCATACTGTATTAGTTTTATTTTATTATTTTTAGAATGCTCATGGGTTGGTTAATTATGAATACAATTTTAACCTTCAGCAATAAGCAAAAGCAGTAATAACAACAAAATTTTGCCAATCCATTCTTGGTTCCCAATCTTAACCACGGTGTAAATATTCCCATCAACGTCTTTAACATCTTGGCCTGTTAGCTTAGCATAGCCCAGCCATATGACAACAGCAATGGCAACCAGCAACTTACAACTGAATGAAAATTTCATGGTTTAAGGTTATAAACAACTCTTATCTGTCCAATTTTAAAGTTGGGGTTATACATTTTGAAAATTAATAAAAAAATATTTCAAACACTATTTTACGCTTATCTTCTAAATATATGTTCAAATTCATCTGTCATCAAAGGTATGCAACTGTATTTCAAAATGTTACAAAAGCAAACCACAGGTTCCAAAAAAAAATCCACGCCACTTCAAATGATTTGTTATTTTTGTTGCTACCGGGAGCGGGTATTTGGTGCGCTGTTTTGTAACATTGGATCGAGCGTTTTCCTTTGTTAGCTTTGCTTCCCTTTATTAGTTGGTAATTCGTAACTTTTAAATAATTATCAAAAATCCGATTTATGGGAAATATCTTTAGCTCGTCCATCGGGAAAAAGTTGGTAATGAGTATTTCCGGCCTTTTCCTTCTCCTGTTTCTGGCGTTGCATCTCACCATAAACCTGCTGCTGCTGGTTGGGTCCGATGCATTTAACATAGCCGCAAACTTTATGGGAACCAACCCCATAATCAAGATCATGGAGCCCCTTCTAGGTCTAGGGTTTGTAATTCACATTACCTATGCAACCATCATAACGCTAAGGAACCAGACCGCTCGTCCTCAGGGTTACAAGACTGTTGACCAGAGCCAAGCCAGTTCTTGGCAAAGTCGCAACATGTACGTGCTAGGACTCATTGTTTTCACGTTTTTGGTTATTCACATCTCCAACTTCTTCTGGCAGCTGAAGTTCGGTGCCGTGCCTACCGTTACTGTCGATGGCGTTGAAATGCACAATACCTATCTGCTGGTTTCTTCGCTCTTTACTACGGTATGGTGGATCAACCCACTTTACATTATTGGTGCATTGGCCTTGGGATACCACCTGTCGCACGGCTTTTGGTCGGCATTTCAAACCATTGGCTGGAACAACAGCGTTTGGATTAAGCGGTTGAAGGTGGTTTCCTACCTATATGCCGTTGTGATTGCCGGTGGTTTTAGCGTAATAAGCCTCTACTTCTGGCTGCTAGCCTAGTTGGTAACGCGAAGTTGAATAAGAAAAAATTTTTGCCATGAGTATACTCGATTCTAAATCTCCATCAGGCCCGCTGGCCGAAAAGTGGACCAAGCATAAGGCCAATATTAACGTGGTGAGCCCCGCCAACAAGCGCAAGCTCAACATTGTGGTTATCGGAACCGGTCTTGCCGGAGCTTCGGCTGCCGCCTCCCTTGCCGAGCTGGGCTACAACGTAAAGGTGTTCTGCATTCAGGACAGCCCCCGCCGTGCACACTCCATTGCAGCGCAGGGAGGTATTAACGCTTCCAAGAACTACCAAAACGATAACGACAGCATTTACCGCCTCTTCTACGACACCGTAAAGGGTGGCGACTACCGCTCACGCGAGGCGAACGTTTACCGTTTGGCCGAAGTCAGCGGCTCCATTATCGACCAGTGCGTGGCTCAGGGTGTTCCCTTTGCCCGGGAGTATGGCGGATTGCTCGACAACCGCTCCTTTGGCGGAGTGCTCGTTAGCCGCACATTCTACGCCCGCGGACAAACCGGTCAGCAGCTGCTGCTGGGTGCCTACGCTGCGCTCAACAAAAATATTGGGGTAGGCAAGGTGCAGAGCTTTGTTCGTCGCGAAATGCTCGACGTTATCGTTATCGACGGGAAGGCTCGTGGGGTAATTGTTCGCAACCTTGTTACTGGAGAAATTGAGCGCTACGGTGCTCACGCCGTGGTGCTTGCAACCGGTGGCTACGGAAATGTATTCTTCCTCTCCACCAACGCCATGAACTCCAACGGATCAGCCGCTTGGACTGCATACCGGAAGGGTGCCTTTTTTTCTAATCCATCCTTTACCCAAATTCACCCCACCTGCATACCCGTTCACGGTGACCAGCAGAGTAAGCTCACCCTTATGAGCGAGAGCTTGCGCAACGATGGTCGTATTTGGGTTCCCAAGAAGATGGAGGATGTGATGAAGCTGCGCAAGAAGCAGATTAAGCCCATCGATATTCCGGAGGAGGATAGGGATTACTACCTCGAGCGTCGCTACCCGGCATACGGAAACCTTGTTCCTCGCGACGTGGCTTCACGAGCCGCCAAGGAGCGCTGCGATGCAGGCTTTGGTGTGAACGAAACTGGTTTGGCCGTGTATCTCGACTTCGCCACCGCCATCAAGCGACTTGGCAAGCACGTTATCGAGGAGCGCTACGGCAACCTCTTCCAGATGTATGAGAAGATTACCGACGAGAATCCATACGAAACACCAATGATGATTTACCCGGCCATCCACTATACCATGGGCGGTCTCTGGGTTGACTATAACTTGATGACCAACATCCCCGGTCTGTATGCCATTGGCGAGTGCAACTTCTCCGACCACGGTGCAAACCGGCTTGGTGCTTCGGCGCTTATGCAGGGCTTAGCCGACGGTTACTTTGTGCTGCCCTATACCATTGGCGACTACCTTGCCAACGAGATTATGACGCCGAAAATTTCGACCGCCCATCCGGAGTTTGAAAAGGCTGAAAAGGCGCACAAGGAGCTCATCAACAAAATTATGAGCATTAAGGGTAAGCGCACGGTTGACTCATTCCATAAGGCTTTGGGCATTATTATGTGGGACAACGTGGGTATGGCTCGCAATGCTAAAGGGTTGCAAAAGGCCATTGAGGAGATTAAGGCGCTGAAGGCTGAATTCTGGAAGGATGTGCTAGTTCCTGGTGAGGCTAACGATCTCAATCAGGAGCTGGAAAAGGCACTTCGTCTTGCCGACTACTTTGAGCTGGGCGACCTGTTGGCACGCGATGCTCTCAACAGGAATGAGTCCTGCGGCGGGCACTTCCGCGAGGAGAGTGCAACAGAGGAGGGCGAAGCAAAGCGTGATGATGAGAACTACGCCTACGTTGCTGCTTGGGAGTATAAGGGCGATGCCGAACCCCAGCTGCACAAGGAGGACCTCAAGTTCGAATTCATTGAGCTCAAGCAGCGCAGCTATAAGTAGTGGTTTTTATTGTTGTTCAGAAAAATTTTTGGCCATGAAGTTTACACTCAAAATATGGCGTCAGAAGGATGCCAAAAGCAAGGGTAGGTTCGAAACCTACAACATTGACGAAATATCGGCGGACACCTCTTTTTTGGAGATGATCGATATTCTCAACGACAAACTAATAGTGGATGGTAAAGTGCCGGTGGCATTCGACCACGACTGCCGCGAGGGTATTTGCGGTATGTGCTCCATGCACATCAACGGCAGGGCACATGGTCCCGACGATGACGTTACCACCTGCCAGCTGCACATGCGCAAGTTCAAGGATGGCGAAACCATTACTGTTGAGCCATGGCGCAGCGCAGCATTTCCCATTATCAAGGATTTGATTGTGGATCGTGGTGCTTTCGACAAAATTCTACAGGTTGGCGGTTACATTTCGGTTAATACTGGTGGTGTACCCGATGCCAACGCCATTCCTATCTCCAAGGTAGATGCCGACGAGGCCATGGATGCTGCGGCCTGTATTGGTTGCGGTGCCTGTGTGGCAACCTGTAAAAATGGTTCTGCCATGCTGTTTGTGGCTGCCCGCGTGTCGTCGCTGGCCAAGCTGCCGCAAGGTCGCGTTGAAGCTACCCGCAGGGCTAAGGCCATGGTAGCCAAAATGGACGAGCTGGGCTTTGGCGGCTGCACCAACACCGGCGCCTGCGAGGTGGAGTGTCCAAAGAATATCTCCATTACGCACATTGCCCGTCTCAACCGCGAGTTTTTAATGGCAAAGATTAAGGATTAGCCAACACTCATTTATAAACAGTAAATCCCCGAAGGTTAATTGCTTCGGGGATTTTTTTACCAATTGATTTTTTTTGTAGATGTTATGTCATCCCTTGGGAATTTAAACAACTTGAGCGGTACATTGGCTACAGCCTACCGCCTACCGCTTTTTTCTGTGCTACCCTGTGTAACTAGAACCGAGCAATGCGAGCTCCGTCAAGAAGCCGGACAGGTCGCCAAAGGCAAACAAACAACTATTAACCTAACTCGCTAATCCTCTAACTGCTACTCATACTTCAGCGACTCTATGGGGTTTTGGCGTGCGGCCTTCAAACTTTGGTAACCCGTTGTAAGGGCTGCAATAAGTAGCGCCATGGCGGTTCCGAGCACAAAATACCAAGGGCTAATGGTGATTCGGTAGGCATAGTCGTTTAGCCAGCTGTTTATGGAGAAGTAGGCGGCCGGCCAAGCCAGTAGGGTGGAGAGCAGAATCAATCCTGCAAAGCTCTTCGAAACCATACTGAAGATGCTGAATGAACTTGCTCCATGTACCTTTCGTATGCCAATCTCCTTGGTCTTTTGCTCAACTGTAAAGGCTGCCAAGCCAAGGAGGCCAAGGCAGGCTACCAAAATAGCCAGAATGGCGAATATGGTAAAGATGGTTCCCATTCTGTTCTCGGCTTCGTACTGAGCAGCAAAATCTTGGTCAAGAAAGCTGTAGTTGAATATGGCCTGTGGTGCAAACTGCTTAAATGTGGTTTCAATTTTCGAGAGTGCCTGCGCAACCATACTAGGTTTAATCCGAATTAGGGCGTAGGAATACTGCCAGTCGTAGGTTCCATGCTGGATAATCAGCGGACCGATATTTTCGTGCAGCGAGTGAAAGTTAAAATTCTTTACCACGCCCACCACTGCTCCTTTCAACGTGCCTGGCGAATCACCATACCAAGTAATCTGTTGACCAATGGGATCGGCCATGTTTAGACTTTTACAGGCCGATTCGTTGAGAATGAAGGTGGCCACGGAATCGGATGCAAACTCTTGGGAGAATGCGCGTCCCTTTGCCATCGCTATTTCGAGCACTTTGAAAAAATCATCGTCGACCCACATTTCAGAGGCATTCACCTCCTCTTGGTCGGACTTCCACTGGATACTGTTGTTGTTGAACTGGCCTCCGGGAATGTTCGATGCTCTACCCACTAGTACAATGCTCTTGTCCTGCTCCAAGGTCGACCTAAAGGCTTCGAAGTGGTGCTTTATGGCATCCACCTTTATGGGCAGCACCACCACTTGATCCTTGTTAAACCCTAGATTCTTATTCTTGAGGAATTGAATTTGACCGGAGATGGCTAAGGTGAATATTATGAGAAAGGTGGAGATGGCAAACTGAAAGGTAACGAGCAGCTTTCGTAGGTTAATGTTTGAGCGCGACACCGAAATTTTACCCTTAAGCACGGCTATCGGTTTAAAGGCTGTGAGAAAAAATGCTGGGTAACTTCCCGCCAGCAATCCGACTCCGGCCGCCACAACCAGTAAACCCAATGGTATGTATATAGAGTGTCCAAATAACGACTGTAGGTGCTTCCCGGTAAGTTGGTTAAACATCGGCATGAAAAGTTCGACCAGCAGGGAGGCAAACAGTACGGCTCCTAAAGCAAGAAGTATTGATTCAATGAGAAACTGGCTCACCAGCTGATCCTTCCTCGCTCCTAAGGTTTTGCGCACGCCAACTTCGCGGGCACGCTTTTCGCTCCGCGCCGTGGCCAGATTCATGTAGTTGAAAATGGCTATAAGCAAAATAAGAAGTGCCGTGGCTGAAAAAGCGTAAACATAAGCCATGTTGCCGTTTTTCCCCAGCTCCCAAATCATATTGGAGTGTAGGTGAATACTGGTAATCGGCTGAAGTAGAAGTTGGGTATTATTCTCCTTAATACTCTCCTGCTGCTCTGGAGTGAGTTTTATATAGGTCCAAATCCAAGTGTTCATCTTTTTCTCCACCGTTTTGGGGTCGACGCCTGGAGCAAGCTCAATGTAGTTGTAGTGGCCAAAATCGTTCCATGTGTAGTAGTCGGAAAGAGTGCCATTATTGTTCATTCTATCGCGGGCCTTGAGGCTTACATACGAAATTAGGAAATCGAAGGTAAAGTGCGTATTGGCTGGTACATCCTTGATTACTCCAGTAACCTCAAGGTTGAAGGTGCCTTCAATCTTTAAAACCTTTCCTATTGCTGGTTCATCGCCAAAATACTTCTTGGCCATACTTTGGGTAATAACTATTCCCGTTGGTTTTTTTAGCGCAGTAGCAGGGTCACCGGCAACAAATGGGAATTGGAATACTTGAAAAAAGGTGGAGTCGGCCGACATAAACCCCTTCTCCTCAAACTTATGGTTGTTATACTCAACGGTAAATTCAGGCCGGGTAAGGCCTGTCCCCCAAATTGGAGAGATGCTTACACCGTTAGTCACTTCAGGAAAATCGGCCACCATGGCCAGAGGCATGGGGTGCGGTGTTCGAGGCTGACTCCATCGTGTATCTTTAAGTATTATTCTGTAAATTCTATCTGTATTGGGAAGATAGCGGTCATAGCTCAACTCATCGTTTATCCAAAGGGCGATAAACATGCAGCTGGCTAGTCCAATGGCTAACCCTATGAGGTTTATGAAAGAGAAGCCGGCGCTGCGCTGAATACTTCTTATGGCGGTAGTAAAATAGTTTCGTATCATGGCTACATTCAGTTACCCCCACACATTACCAATTCATAGGCCGCACATTTTAATAGACTGTAATACATTCTGTTGGTAATTTATTAGTATGGTATCCGGTGTGCGAAAACAGCCAGTGGTCGTTCGAAAGCGGACGCTTTTCCAGTAAATAATGAAAAGGGATGTTACCCCGTCTTCCATATCATTTCAATACCTGTTGAAGTTGTGCCACTGCGGCCTGCCACTCCATGTTGGTTTTAAACCAGATGGCATCCACACCAAGTTGATTTTGGTAGCCGATCCAGAATGATTTGTTGGCAGCTTCAACTCTTTGGGCCTTTTTTTTGAGCTTCAAAAACGGGGTGAAATGAATTTAGTGTGTTTTGCAACGGCCCTAAAACTATTGAGAATCACTGGACCGACATCTCCCAGAAGCTAGAACTCAAGGGTGCCAACAATCTCCTATCGTTTGCGATGGAATTTAAGGATTTACTGCAAAAGACGTTTAGCAACTAGTTCTTCGCTCTAAATCGAAAATCTTTGGGTAGAAAGGTTAGCCGAAGGCTTTGGTCATAAGTGAGGTAGCTCCACACCCAATTGATAAATATCTGAATCTTGTTCTTCAGCCCAAATATGGAACGAAGGTGAATAAACATCCAAAGGATCCAAGCAAAAAGCCCTTGAAAGTGTGCAAAGGGCAGATCCACCACTGCCTTATTTCGACCTACGGTAGCCATGGAGCCATAATCACTGTATCGGAATGGTTTTAGTGGCTGGTTTTTTTTAAGTCTCACAAAATTTCGCGCCAAATTTCGCGCTTGCTGTATGGCAACCTGTGCAACCTGAGGATGCCCATTGGGCCACTTTTCGTTAGTAATATAAGCAGCATCACCAAGAACAAAGATATCGTTGGTATTCTGAAGTTGGTTAACGCTATCGCAAAGCAGGCGCCTTCCCCGCACCACCGATGCCGTGGGAACACCCTCCACCAAGTTTGCTGTAATACCTGCAGCCCAAACCAACGTTTTTGTCCGTATGCTCTCACCAGACTTAAAAGACACCATCTGTCCATCATAATCTACAACCTGCGTAGATAGCTGAATCTCTACCCCCAGTTTTTTTAAAAACTCCTCAGCCTTTTTTGATGAGGCGGCCGACATCCCATTGAGCAATTGGTTGGCGGCCTCTACTAAAACTATTCGTATTTTGCTGCAGTCCAACTCACGGTAGTCCTTCGGAAAAACATACCGTTTCATTTCAGCCAAGGCACCGGAGAGTTCAACGCCTGTTGGTCCACCCCCAACAACAACAATATTCATTTCCGACTCCCAAACCTCATGATTTGGGGTGACCAGTGCATCTTCAAAATTGTGTAAAATGCTGTTTAGTAATTCCAAGGCCTCCACCACGCTTTTCATGGGAATGGAGTGCTCCTCAACGCTCTTCATCCCAAAAAACGAGGTTGATGCTCCATTGGCTAAGACTAGATAGTCGTATTGTACCGTTCCAAGGGAAGTGGTAACCACCTTTTCCTGAGTGTCGATCTTCGCTACCTCAGCAATACGAATGAACGTATTACTAAACTTTTGAAAAATCTTCCGGAGGGGAAATGAGATATCCCTAGGTTCCAATCCGGCAGTGGCCACTTGGTAAAGTAGGGGTTGAAACTGGTGGTAGTTGTTCTTATCAATGAGCACCACTTGGTAGCCCGAGTATCTCAATTTTTGAGCAAGGGTTAGTCCAGCGAAACCGGAACCAACAATAACGATGCGCTTTTGTGTGGTTATTGGAATGTTTAGCATACAATTAAACAAATATGTCGGCGTAGAAACAGCTGCCATGCTATTTCGTTCACATAGAAAAAACAAAAAAGATGCCCGGGAGAGCATCTTTAATTTAAATAAGGGAAATATTTAATTGCTAAATAATTAGCATAGCATCGCCATAGGTTCCAAACCGATACTTCTCCTTCACCGCTTCTCGATAGGCCTCCATTATGCGGTCATAGCCACCAAAAGCACACACCATCATAAGTAAAGTCGATTGTGACAAGTGGAAGTTGGAGATCATCCTGTTTGGAACTAGAACTTCATATGGAGGGAAAATAAACTTGTTGGTCCATCCCTCATACGGTTTCAGGTATCCATCGGTGGTTACGGAAGTTTCCAACGTACGAAGCACGGTGGTTCCAACGGCACATACATTTCGTTTATTTTCCTTGGCCTTATTTACTGTTGCGACAGCATCTTCAGAAATACGAATCTGCTCGCTGTCCATCTTATGCTTGGTTAGGTCTTCAACATCAACGGTTCTAAAATTTCCTAAACCAACGTGAAGTGTAATTTCAGCCATATTAACGCCTTTAATCTCCAGGCGCTTAAGCAACTCACGGCTAAAATGCAATCCAGCAGTTGGGGCAGCCACGGCTCCTTCGTGCTTAGCAAAAATGGTTTGGTAGCGCTCCCTGTCTTCTGGGACTACGTTGCGTCGAATAAACTTTGGAAGCGGAGTTTCCCCCAAGCGGTAGAGAGTGGCCTTAAACTCATCATAATTTCCATCAAACAAGAAGCGAAGCGTTCTGCCACGGCTGGTGGTGTTGTCGATAACCTCGGCTACCAGCGTATCGTCTTCACCAAAGTAGAGCTTATTTCCAATTCTAATTTTTCGAGCGGGATCAACTAATACGTCCCAAAGTCGCTGCTCGCGGTTGAGTTCCCGAAGCAGAAATACCTCTATTTCAGCCCCTGTTTTCTCCTTATTGCCATATAACCGCGCAGGAAACACTTTCGTGTTGTTGAAAACCATCACATCACCTTCGTCAAAGTAGTTAATTATCTCCTTAAAGATGAGGTGGTCCATTTTTCCTGTTGCACGATTAAGCACCATCAAACGAGATTCGTCTCTGTGCTCGGCCGGATTCTTGGCAATAAGTTCTGGCGGCAGGTTATACTTAAATTGGGATAATTTCATAAAAGTTGAATTTGTATTTTTATATACTGAGCGTTATACGAGGAGTTTTCTCACTTGTTTCACTCAGCTGTAAATTTTTCTGCAAATTTTTTCTCCAGCACCTCAAGCGATAACGACCTCGCATCGGTAAACGGTCCGCTCGACAACCTGCGGAGCGAAACGAGGTGTGCTCCGCTCTCCAACTTCTCACCTAAATCACGAGCAAAAGCTCTTACATAGGTCCCTTTGCTGCACCTTAGAACCACATTCACCAATGGCAGATTGATGGTATCAATGTGCGCTTCCCAAATGGTGATGAGGTTTGGCTTCATTTCAACTTCCTCGCCTCGGCGCGCAATTTTATAGGCCCTGTGACCATCTACCATCTTGGCTGAAAAAATGGGGGGTACCTGTTCCTGCTCCCCAACTAAGGATGAGAGAGCCGCCTCAACTTTTTCGCGAGTAATGTGCTCCCATGGGTAAACTTTATCGACCTCCTTCTCAAGGTCAAAACAAGGTGTTGTTGCACCAAGCATAACACCTGCATAGTAAGTTTTTGGGTGACTCTGAAGTGTTTCGGCAAGCCTAGTCGCTTTTCTTCCGAGGCAGATTATAAGCACTCCAGTTGCTAGCGGATCCAGAGTGCCAGAATGGCCAACCTTAACATCTCGCAATCCGTAGTGCTGCCTCAGCAAAACTTTAACTTTACGCACTACGTCGGCGGAGGTCCACCTATAGGGTTTATCTACAATGAGAAATGCGCCTGTTTCCTGAACGTTCGCTCCGACCGTATTGACCGGGATTCCCTCGTACTCCACTAAATTAACATCCTCAACCGTTCCCAAACTGCTAGTGCCCCTCATTTTAACACTTCAAAAAAAGTGTTCCGGTTAATACTTTCAAATCCTTATCCTTGCAAGCCGGAATTAACGCGACACGCCTATAATCTCCTATTTAAATGGAGATATTTATCTAATACAAGAAGCGACGATCAATTTATTTTTTCTCCTCCTTGGGCTTCTTCATAATGGCATAAATTTCAAACAAGAAGCCAAACATAACTACAATAGGGGCAAGGGTTATTCGCCTAAAGCTGAAGATGTCGTAGCTAAAAATCTTGGGATCTTTACTACCACCGCCATACATGAGTATAAAACCAAGAATAATAATTGCAAAACCAATGAGTAGCAACTTGTAGTTCTCAAAACCAAGGGCGAAATCAAATTTCTTACCCTCAACCTCATTGTTCTTAATCTCCTTCTGTGCCATAGCAATATTTTTTACAAAGTTAACATAC
>DATKTT010000239.1:0-12557 GCA_035530955.1 Williamwhitmania sp.
AGAGAGGGTATGAGGCGATGCTTGGATACTACGAGAAAGTTGCGCCACATCTTAATGAACCGCTGTATACGAGACCCGTACGTACAGTGGTGTGAGAGGCTCTCCCCGCCAGCTAAGCTGGCGGGGCGGTCTACTCGATTAGCCCCAGTTATTTTATACGTCCGTGACAATTTTTATATTTTTTTCCACTATTACATGGACAAGGATCATTCCTGCCAATTTTAGGAAATTGCATCTTGTACCTTTCATGTTCCTCCTTTGTTTTGAAATCATTTATGTGTGAATCGATTGTTTTTTTAAGTATTTTATCTAAAAACAAATTTGGATGCCATGCGGTAAGTAGGGACTCTGTCAATGAGCTGGAAATTGATGATATTATACCCAACACTGGCGATGCAAGTCCAATAGCTGTTGGAGCTATCCAACTGAGTAACCTCCATTTAATATTATCTCTAATTGATCTTGAAGAACTTAATAATTTCTCAAACACTTCATTTTCATCATAGTTTACTGATTTAAACCATGACCTAAAGATTTTTCCATTGATATCATTTCTTAATGCGATTATATCCTGAATTGACAATATCTGTTTCGAATATAATTCACCAATGTTAGGAATTCTTTTTTTGGATGTTATTTCATTAAATAATTTAAATGATTTATCAACTTCATAAATTTCTTTAAGAATAGGAGATAATTTGAAACTTAAATGATTTTGAATTTCAGCATCAAGGTGAATAGTCGATGCATTAATATTTTTTGATAATATAAGTGTCCTGTTCAAATTTATCATTCGGAGAATTTTCAATCCCTCAGATTTTTCAACTGAATTGTAATTAATTGTTTGAAGATTCAAACTCTTACGAAGATTAATGTTGTTTAAATCATAATTAAGTTCACTAAGGATTGTACTTTCAATAGTTTCTGTTAAATTAGAATCAATATTTCTCAAATTGTTTTCGGCCAGTAACAATATTGTATTTCTTTCGGCCTTATACCTACTCTGATAATCAGAATCTAAACATTTATCTAAGTAACTTATCGCATCGATTGGGCTATATGTTGTATCAGAATCCCTGTAAAATATTGTTCTTAATTTATCATCCTGAAGTAATAGCATCGGTTTAATGCCGACTGAATTAAGAATTTGAAAAGAGTTACTTTTTAATAATTCAATTGTATCATTAAAACCAAATAAATCAATCAGATCAATAATATTAAAAGGTTCAATTGCAGTCTTATCATGCAGTAATATAGAATGAAAGAGTTCCTCAAGTAATTGAGTTTTAGAAGACTTAATAATCCCATACCCGACTAGTCCAGTAATGCTATCGGCCGGATTAAGTTTGTTCGAAAGGTTTATCCAACCAGCCTTTGAAGGAAAACTATTAAAATATACTATGTCTGTTGCAGTAGGTTTCATAATAATTGGGGCTAACTCGCTTATATATGCGGTAAAACTGTATATACTCGACCATATTGGTATGTATTGTGCGGTTTTAGCTGTATAATACCCGAATTTACTCTTTTCTTACTATACAGAAAGCAAAAATCCAAACTATTTTATTGTAGCATTGCTCAAATCCACTGTTTTAGGTTGTTTTGCAAGCCTAAGTTTCACCAAACTGCAGCGTATCCACCGTACCTTCGCCGGCATTATAACTTGTTTTGGTATGCCACATTTTGCCTATTTTGAGGTGTTTTCCTTGTAGCTATCCAACAGGCTCAGCTTATTCTTGGCAACCAGCAGCTCATGCTGTAGGTGTTCAATCTTTTTCAGCAGGTGGGCAATGGCATCTATCCCTTCTATGTTTATCTGAAGCTCGGTATGAAAGAATATCAAACTTTCCAGCGGTTTTAGCTGCTCCTCGGTAATGCAGTAGCTGCTACCATCCACTATAAGCTCTATGTGGCCAAGCTCGTGCAGGGTTTGAATGAACGATTCATCAACTTTCCAATGAGTGCACACCTGTTCGATACGAATTAAGCTACTCGTTTTCATTGGTTCTAATGGTTTTTAATTTTGAAAGCAACTCTTTTTCTGCGTCGGTGAGGTGGGTGGGAAGCTTTACTTGGTAGCTAATGTATAAATCGCCAAACTCACCCTCCTTCTTGTAAACGGGGAATCCTTTTCCTTTTAGCTTAACGGTGGTTCCCGGTTGGGTTTCTGGAGCAACCTTCAGCTTTACCTTTCCATCGAAGGTATCTACCAAAATATCACCGCCAAGCAATGCGGTATAGAGGTCTAGGTCCACCGTTCTATAAAGGTTGCTGCCGTCGCGCTTAAAGCTGGTGTCGTTTTCAACGGTAAACGTAATATACAAATCACCGTTTGGACCACCGTTTAAGCCGGCCGTTCCGTGCCCTGCAATTTTAATAATCTGGCCATTTTCAATACCTGCCGGAAACGTAAGGCGAATGCTCTTGCCGTTTACGGTCACCACCTGCTTTTGGGTTTTATACACCTCGGTCAACCGGAGGTGCATTTCGGCATTCACATCCTTTCCTCTAAACCTCGATTGGCTATGCTGCCGCTCTTGCCCCCCAAACATCGATTCAAAGAAATCGGAAAAATCACCACCGTCCTCCTGCTGAAATTGATGACCTGAGCTTCGCCGCGATTGGCTTTGCTGCTTCTTTGCTGCTTCAAAATCGTCGGCGTGCTTCCAGTCCTTCCCGTATTGATCGTACTTCTTCCGATTTTCGGGATTGCTCAATACCTCATTCGCCTCGTTTATCTCCTTAAACTTCTTTTCGGCCTCCTTGCTGCTTGGATTCAGGTCGGGATGATATTTCCTGGCAAGCCTCCTATACGCCTTCTTTATCTCATCCTGAGAAGCGGATTTGGTTAGCTCTAGTATTTTGTAATAATCTATGAATTCCATTTTCTTAATTTTTTATGCGTGGTAGTCGTCATCTAGGGCATTATGGCCACGGCTATGCTGTCGGCTTTCTTTTCAGTCCAATTGTGTAAAGCTGTTCCGTTATTTTATTGTCTCACCACCCTTTTTGTCGGCCTCAGCTGGTTCCCATAGCTCTATTTTGTTGCCTTCTGCGTCCATAATATGAACAAATTTTCCATAGTCGTAGGTGGCAATGCTGTCAAGTATGGTTACGCCGTTTTCCCTGAGCTTGCTTACAAGTCCTTCAATATTCTGGACTATGTAGTTAATCATAAAATCCTTTTTTGATGGGGCGAAATATGCATCTCCTTTTTTGAAAGGGCTCCATTGAAGAGAGTTAATCTCGTCGGGTTTGTTAACGTTTCTGGATTCAAAACTCGACGAACCCCATTCGTTGATTTCAAGCCCTAAATTTTTGGCATACCACTCTCTCGTTTCCTTCGGATTGTCAGAAAAAAAGAAGATCCCTCCAATTCCGGTTACCATAGGGGTAGTGTCGTTAGTTGAAGGGGTGTTTGTGGTTTCATTCTTTTGTTCTTCCATATTCTTAGTTATTTTATTTGGCGAGTTGCAGCTTGCAAGAGCTGTTACAATCGAGATTGTTATTACTAGCCTAATCATTTTGTCTCTCCTTTTTTACTGATGTGTCATCGTTAAGCTGCTGCATAATGTGCCCGTGGTTGGGAGAGCAGGGGCATTAACCGCAGCAATCTCATCCCACGGTAAAAACATACTAATGTAGTGAAAACTTGCTTATCTGCATTATCTGGCCAGATGGCTTATAGCAGCTGTTAGCGGTTCGGACTTTTTTATGTTCTAAAAACGATAAATCATAAATAGAAAACTTCCGATCGCAAAAATCATGATACCTAGAATCACGCCTAAACTTAACAAGGACCATCTCTTTTTATCTGAACTCTCCATTTTTTCAAATTCTTTGAAGTAATGAAGATATTTCTTATGTCTGAATAATAAGTAATAGTTAACAATTAAACTTATTGCAATAGCCAAAATAAATGGATATATACTAACATGAAATTTAATCCTATAAACCCCAATATATAAGTTTCCCAGTCCACAACACAAAAGAAAAACTAATATATACATTAATCCACTTGATCTAATACTACTTATACCTATGTCCGGTCGTTGAAATGTTCTGTTTAGTTCAATTACTGGATCAATTTTCATTTTTTCAAAATGCTTTTTTGCAAATGGTAGTTTATAGAGATATAGTATAGGATTGATTCTATTAAACAATAGATGAAGTTTATAATCACTTATGTATGCGTAATAATGCACAAAATTCCAGAATCTATTCATAGAATAATAACTTTATAAGTTGACAAAAATTTTAGCAAAACCATTAACTTTCCCGTGGCTGGGAGAGCTGGGGAATTAACCGCAACTTCCGTATCCACCGTTACTGAACTTTGTTGTGATCGAAAACCTTGCTGTTGCATAATCAGCCCAATATTTTTAACCACATGGCGAGTGTAGCCTTTTATTCTTCTAGTTTCGAGGTGATTTCTTCTTTCAGTTTCGGAAGGTGATTGATAACAATGCTCCAAATTAAATCGTCAGAGATTTTGTCATAACCGTGTGCAATTCTATTTCTGGTTCCTATGATATTATGGACATTTTCTAGCTGGAATTCTTTGTCTCGTTTCAATATTCTATTAACAGCCTCTCCAATTATTTCAATATCCCTTTCAACGGCTCGTTTTGTTCTTATATCGTTAATGTATTCATCGAACTTCTTTGGTCTGTCTTCAAAGTAACTCTCTATCTCTTTTATTGATTGTAGGATGTCGTACAACCAAGTTTTAATTTCGCTATCCATAAACTAGTTGCTTTGATGAATCAATGGATTGTCTTAAATATGGATTTTTGATTGCTTTCTCTTCCAATAAATCCACATCACGTTTAAAAAGTTTCTCTAATGATTCTTTTAAGTCAAAATAGTTGTTTGCGTATTCATAAAGATCTACATCCTGAAAGTCTACAACCAAGTCAATATCGCTATCCTTTTTGAATTTATCTGTCAATACTGAACCGAATACAAATAGCCGTCTCACCTTGTGTCTTGAACACAAGTCTTGAATCTTGTCGATATTTCTTTCAATCAGGTTCATAGGACAAATATAGTTAATTTGGAAGATGAATCGCACAAAGGGTTATACACAACCTATTTATATATCCGATAAAACAGTTTAGATCCACCGTTTATGCCAATTTTGCAACCCCAAACGTTCTAAATTCCTAGGAGATATCTATTCTGCAATCAACTCTTTCACTTTTTGTTCTAAAACTTTTCTGTCAGGTAAGTAGAGTTGGTATTTGGAAACAAATATATTATTAGATATACCTCCTAGGGCATACTCCACTAAAATGTCATTTTTATCGGCTACCAAAACAATACCAATTGGGGAATTATCTCCATTTGTATTTTCTTCAGCTTTGAAATAGTTCAGATACATATTCATCTGCCCAATATCTTGATGCTTAACATGCTTTGTCTTTAAATCAATCAAAACAAAGCATTTAAGAATTCTATGGTAAAACACTAAATCCACATAATAGTGCTCATTATCAATGGTTATCCTAAATTGTCGCCCAACAAACGAGAACCCTTTTCCCAATTCAAGCAAGAAGGTTTGAAGGTTATCTATTATTTTTTGCTCCAATTTGCTTTCTGTCATTCGATATTCCTCATGGATTTGAAGGAATTCCAAAATGTACGGGTCTTTTACAATATCATTTGGTTTCAATATAATCTGTCCATGCTCCGACATTTTTAAGATTCCAGCCTTATCTTGGCTCAAGGCCAGTCTTTCAAATAGGGATGAGTTTATTTGTCGCTTTAGCTCCCGGACGCTCCAATTCTCATTGATGCCTTGCTTCTCATAAAATCCTCTTGCATTGTCATCTGAAACACCCAACAATTCAGCATAGTGAGTCCACGTTAATTTTCCAGTCACTGACTGGAAAATTGGATATTTCAGATAAAACTGTCTCATTAGGTAGATGTTGCTTTTGCTGAATCCTTTACCAAATCGTCTTTTTAGGTCGGTGGATAAATTTGTCAGCAAGGAACTTCCGTATTCCGCCTTCTCATTACCATGCTGCTCATACTCTATGAGGTATTTCCCAATCTCCCAATTTGCTCTTAATAGTTCACTATTTACGGCTTGAACGGCCCGCATCCTGGCTGTTTGAATTGTAACTCCGATGGTGTCGACCAACTTTTGATAAATGTCCCTATTTTGAAGCTTCTCGTTCATGGTATTTCTCTCTTCAAAATCTAATATCAATATTTCTGTTCTACTCGTTTCATTTACCTTTTACTACTAACGGTGGATAAGTTGGCCGGTAGATATAGAATTTTATATGAATCCATGCTTATTCGCCTTTATAAAGCGCGGTAAGGTAACTATACCACAATTTACTTTTTTCCAAACAAACAATTACTAAATAAACTGAACTATTTATTCCATCAGTACTCAATCCTCCAGTTTTAGGCCATTTTGCAACCCCAAGCCTATCTACCTAATTCCCTAATCTCCTAACATGCTAACTCTCTATTTCCCCCTCGCCAAACCGTAGCGTAACCACCGTGCCTTCGCCCGGCGTGGAGCTTAGCGTAATGGTTCCACCGTGCAGCCGCATCAGCTGGCGCGAGAGGCTGAGCCCAATGCCCGAGCCATCCTTGCGGGTGGAGAAGAAGGGGATAAACACCTTGTCGTGCAGCTCGGGCGGTATGCCCATGCCGTTGTCGGCCACGGTAACGGTGAGCCGGTTGTGGTCGTCCAGCTGGGCAATCAGTAGTATGCTGCCCTTGGCCACTCCCTCGAGGGCATAGATGGCGTTGCCCACCAGGTTCAGGAGAATTTGCTCCACCATGCCTCTGTCGGCGGTTAGCCGAACGGCTTCGCTCGCCACCTTCACTTCCAACCCAACGTTGCCCTGCTGCAGCTTCTCGGCCATGAGCCGCTGAATGCTGCCAAAGAGCTCCCCAATGCCAAAGGTGGTAAACACGGGCTGGGGGAGAAGGGTGAGGTTGCGGAACCGCGTAACAAAGTCGACCATGCCGTGGCTTCGCTCCTCCAGAATGTGTAGCCCGGTGGCAATGTCGGCAACCATGTCGTCGGTAAGCTCATCGGCCTTTTTGGTGTTGCCGCCAGTGTTCACAAGAAATTCGCCAAGCGTAGCAATGGTGGAACTCATGGGACCCACGGAGTTCATCAGCTCGTGGGTTAGCACGCGAATGAGCTTTTGCCAGCTCTCCAGCTCCTTTTCGTCGAGCTCGTTGCGGATATTCTGCAGCGATACCAGCGTAATCTTTTGGTCGAGTATGCGAATCCAGGTGGCCTTTACCGAGAGCTGCATTAGCTCGCTCCTCTGGTAAAGGCTTACCAGCCTTGGCTCCGAGGGTTTTAGCTGCCGGAGTAGGGTGGCGAGCCCGGGCTTTACGGTGTCGAGGTCGGCAATGCGAAACAGGTTTGCCTTCTTGAGCAGGTCTGAGGCGGCGCTGTTGAAAAGGGTAACCTTGCCATCGTCGGTGAAGCCGATAATGCCAATGCCAATGTGCTCCACCAGCGCCTTGAAGTATTGGTTCTGGTTCTGGTTCTCAATTTTAATCTGCTGGATGGTTTTGTTGATGTTGTCCAGCTGCTGGTAGAGGTTCGAAAAGGCTGAATGGCTCTTTTTGTGCGAAAAAACGAGGCTGGAGTCCTGGCTGTGAACAGCCTCAAAGAACGACTCCAAGTCCTTGTTGAGCTTATTAAGGCTTCGAATCAGCAGGAATACCTGGATGGATAGCAGCAGCGTTACGTTGGCAATAATTAGCACGTCGCGCATCCAGAGCATGCAGGCAGCCAGCAGCAGGCTGTTCGCCACAATCCCCACAACCCGTATCCAGATGTTTATGTAGAATCTCTTTAGTAGCATATTAGAGTTTCTAATTTCAAATTTCTAATTTGGCTTCGCCGAGCTCCCTTCGGTCGGTTCTAATTCACAACTCACAACTCACAACTCACAACTCACAACTCACAACTCATAACTCCCTCACAATCCATAGCGTTCAATTTTCCGGTAGAGCGTTTGTCGGCCAATATTGAGCTCCTTGGCCACGTTGGATATATTTCCTCTGTGGCGCTTAATGGAGGCTGCAATCAGCAGCTTTTCCGCCTCTTCGAGGCTCATGGGTGTGTTCCCGAATTCAACCATTTCGCCATGCTCCTGTAGGAAGAAATCTTCCGGTTCCAGCACGCTGCGGTCGCACAGTATCACCGCCCGCTCCATGGCATGCTTGAGTTCCCTCACGTTTCCCGGCCAGGCGTGCTGCAGCAGCTGTTCCGCCGCCTTGGCTCCAAGGGTGAGGTCTGGCTTACCATACTTTGCCGAATAGGAGAGTAGGTAGTGGTTGGCAATGAGCAGGATGTCTTTGCCCCGTTCGCGCAGGGGTGGGAGGGTTATCTCAATGGTGTTGATGCGGTAGAGCAGGTCTTCCCTAAATTCTCCCTGCTGAATCAGCTCGCGAAGGTTTTTGTTGGTGGCGCAAACCAGCCTAACATCCACCGGAACCGGCCGGCTTTCTCCCAGCGGTGTCACCTCGTGGTTTTGAATGGCGGCAAGCAGCTTGGCCTGCATGGCTGCGGAGAGGTTGCCTATTTCGTCGAGGAAGAGCGTTCCGCCCGAAGCCGTTTGAAAGCGTCCGGTGCGGCTCTCCTTGGCATCGGTAAAGGCTCCCTTGGCATGTCCAAAGAGTTCGCTCTCAAAGAGCGTCTGGCTCAGCGAGCCAAGATCTACGCCTAGGAATATTTTGTTTGCGCGGGTCGATAGCCGGTGAATTTTGTGGGCAACCAGCTCCTTTCCCGTTCCGTTTTCGCCCAATATAAGAATGCTTGCCTCGGTGGCGGCAACCTTTTTAATGGTGTTAAACACGCTCTCCATGGCTGGCGATTTTCCCAGAAATTCTCCCAGATTGTGCGATGCATCCTCCTGCAGCTGCTGTTGCTGGCCCTTGGCCACCTTCAGCTCACGACGGGTTTTTCGAAGGGCGAGACCGCTCTGGATGGTGGCCAGCAGCTTCTGGTTGTCCCAGGGTTTGAGCACAAAGTCGGTGGCACCCTCCTTCATGGCGTTTACCGCCAGCTCCACGTCGCCGTAGGCCGTAATGAGAATCACCACTATTTGTGGATCGCTTTTCAGAATTTCCCGCATCCAGAAAAGCCCCTCGTTGCCGCTGTTGATGCCGGCGGTGAAGTTCATGTCGAGCAGCACCAAATCAATTTGTTCACTCTTAACGAGTGAGGGAATTTGGTTGGGGTTGCTGCAGGTGATTACGCGCGAAAGCTTGTGCTTCAGGAAGAGTTCCAGCGAGCCAAGCACGCTTTTGTTATCGTCTACTATGAGGATGGTGCCCATGGGAGGTGTTCAAATATTATGGTATTTAAGGTTTCTGTTTTAATGATGTTGCAAGTTAGCGTTTTTCTGGAAGGTGTTAAGCGGTTTAGGGATTTAGGGTATATGCTGTGGGGTGTTTGATTTGGCTACGCCGACATGTCCGGCCACTTGACGGAGCTCCCTTCGGTCGGTTTTAATTTCTAGTTTCTAATTTCTAGCCTCAAGTTTCACAGAGTTTCACGGTGTTTTCACAGGGTTGCACTGGGTAAAGTGTGAAGACTATATATTTCTCCCCCTGTCCCATTCTAACACATGCGTTGGATGATTTTGGAACAGATGGTTCCTTTCGGTGTTTTCATATTTCGTTTATTACGTTGAAAATCAGCAACCATTTTGTTGTGGCACAGCAGTTGCTTAATGGCAGATGAAGTTTTATCCAACATCAATAAACAGGGTTAGCCATGATACTAACAAACCTTAAGATTGCCTTCCGAAATCTCCTCAGGAGTAAAGGCTACAGCTTTATCAACATTTTTGGGCTGGCTATTGGCATGGCCACCACCATACTGCTGCTGCTCTGGGTCAGCTTTGAGCTAAGCTGGGACAAGTTTTACCCCAACACCAAGCAGCTATACGAGGTGGTGTCGCTCCAGACATGGGATGGTGGCAAACATCCAATTCCCAATCTTCCTGGGCCCCTTATTGATGTGGTAAAGGAGAAGTATCCCGAAATTAAGATGGCTGCCAACTGCAACACCTTTGGGCAGAAGATGCTCATGCGCTACAACAATTTTGAACGGTTCATTTCGGTAAACGATGTGGACCCTGATTTCTTGAAAATATTCTCCGTTCATCTGATTAAGGGTAGCATTAGCTCGGCTCTTTCCGATCCACATTCCATCATACTTTCCGAAAAAATGGCTACCGAAATCTTCGGGAACGACGATCCCATGGGAAAGATAATTACTGTTGATAATAAAACGCCGCTCACGGTTACGGGTGTAATGGAAAACCCCCGAGAAAACACCATTTTTAGCTATTCCTGCCTAGTTCCTTTCGAGTTTCTCCGCCAGCAAAATCCCTACCTACGCGATTCGTGGGGCAACCATAGCTACTTTGGCTTTGCTGAGGTAAACAAGGGGGTAAACGTGGACTCGCTCAACAAGAAGATGAGCACATTTTTTAGCGATTATGTAGACAAGTCGGACACCTTACGTTCCATATTTCTGTTTCCAGTTGATAAGGTGCATCTCTACTACTACGATGGAACGCCAACGCAGATGAAGCAGGTTGAGATGTTCTCAATTATTGCCATCTTCATTTTGCTCATTGCCTGCTTCAACTTTATGAACCTCTCCACCGCGAGGGCAGCCAAGCGTGCCAAGGAGATTGGGTTGAAGAAAACGGTTGGGGCCTCCCGCTGGCGCCTGATAGCGCAGTTTATGGGTGAGTCGTTGCTGATAACCTTTATTGCAGTGAACTTTGCGCTGGTATTGGCCCGGCTTTTCCTTCCAGTTTTTAACACCATGATGGACCGAAATCTGGAAATTGACTACTCCAGCTCCAGCTTCTGGGTGCTGGTGGTGGGAGTTACACTTGTTACGGGTATTCTTGCAGGGGCCTACCCAGCATTTTATCTTACCCGCTTTCGACCCATCAACGTGCTTAAGGGAGATTCTACCCGAGGCAAGGGTGGTGCCCGATTTAGGCAGATATTGGTGGTGCTGCAGTATACGCTTTCCATTGCGCTGGTGGTTTCTACCCTTGTGGTGAGCCTACAAATACGCTACCTCCAGAATATGGACATGGGAATGGATATTCACAATATTGTTGCCGTGCCTCTTACTGGTAGCATGGCCGAAAAGAGCGACCTCATTCGCAAGCAGCTGCAGAGCGATCCCTCCATTCAAACGGCATCGTTTGCCTCGCATATTCCCTGTGAGGCCTACACCAACGGTTGGGGTAACGACTGGGAGGGGAAGGACCCCAACAACAATCCACTGGTAACCTACATGAATGGTGATTTCAACTTTTTTAAAACGTTCAAAATCAAAATGGCTGAGGGGCGCTATTTTACAGAAATGACACAACAGTCCGACTCCAATGCCGTGGTTATTAATGAGACCTTTGCAAAGATGATAACCAAGGGTTCTGCTATTGGCATGCTCATAAAGCATGGTGATGTGAGCTATCGAGTTATTGGGGTGGTAAAGGACTTTAACTTTACGCACGTAAGTCGGAAGATTGGCCCTCTCATGATGTTTAGTGCCAATGGAGGGTATTATAATTACCTTTTTGTGAGGGTTGATCCTATGAACAAGGGGCAGGCGTTGGCTACCATCCAGCGTGTGTGCGGCGCTCAGAATCCAGACTTTCCGGTGAGCACCTTCTTTGTGGACGATTACCTCAGCAACATGTACGCAGGTGATAAGAAATCCATGACCATCCTGCTTTACTTCTCAGTGCTGGCAATTATGATCTCGTCGCTTGGACTTATTGGGTTGGCCTCCTTTATGGCGGAGGAGCGCACTAAGGAGATTGGTGTTCGCAAGATTATGGGGGCTTCGGTTGGAAATTTGGTTGGGCTATTCTCCTACGACTTTACCAAGTGGGTGTTGGTATCTAACCTATTTGCCCTGCCGCTAGCCTGGTACTTTATGAAGAGTTGGCTTCAAAACTTTGCCTACCGAATTGCCATGCCATGGTGGGTGTTTGGAGCCGTAGCGACGATGGTTTTTGTGGTTGCCTTCCTCACGGTGGCCTACCAAAGCTACCGGTCGGCGGCTCAGAATCCAGTGGAGAGCATTAAGTATGAGTAGAAAAGGAAGTTAAAAGAAGTTTAGTAAAATGATTCATCCATTAAACGTAATAAATATGAAACGACAAATTATTCTGACAACATTGCTAATTTCTATTTTCTTTAGCGCAAGGGCTCAAAATGATTCCGTAATAGATAGTTTATTAAATCAGTATGTTTTATCATCGACAAATAAGGATGCTGGAATACTTGTTGGTGTTATTGATTGCAATACGGATAGTGTAAAAACATTTTCAAAAGGAGCAATTGACAAGGGAAATGATTTACGACTAATGTGTCCTGGTTCAAAACCTGTAATTAGCTATTTAATTCTAAAAAATGGGTTGAATATTCAATCTACGATTGATAAGTGGTTTCCGTTAAAACAAGGTTATCAAAAGTCTGACAAAATCACGATTAAAATGTTGTTGTCAAATACCAGTGGAATA
>DATKTT010000240.1:0-4103 GCA_035530955.1 Williamwhitmania sp.
ACCATATTCTGAATGCAGGCGTCGTTTAACCTGATGAGCTCTTGACCTAGGTTGCTCAGCACCCCATTGGGAACAAAGTGCTTGAGGAACGACTCCACCAGCGGCCCGGTCTTACCCGAGGTGCCGCTATCGAGGAGAAAAATACCGCTCTCCTTGTCGTCACGGTTACGGGGGATGCCCACTAGGTCAATCTCCCCATCTTTTTGAATGAGCAACGGGTAGCGCATGTAGCAGCTCAGCGGGTCGATTCCAGAACTCTTACCGTGAAAGAATGACTCAATACCTGAAAAAATGTGCCTAAGCTCCTTGATATCTACCTGCGTTATGCTGCCCGAAGGCGGGATTAACTCGGTAGTATACCTAGCATATATGGCTGCACACAAAGCTCCTGAACTTCCAATGCCGTAGCTCTGCGGTATGGACGACTCAAAGTAAAGCCCATGCCTAATATCGGACTCCAGCTTCTCAAGGTTCAACCTACCCGAAATTCCATTCTTTACAGAATTTTTCACTAGATACTGGTGCAGCTCACCAAGCAACGTATTGCTGCTGCGAGCGAAGTCCAAATCGGTGTACTTGTCCTCGTGAATAAAGCTCAGCTCGCCCTGAAAGTGGCTGTAGGGAATGCTTAAGGCCATTGATCCTTGCAGCACAGAGTACTCACCAAAGAGTAGTATTTTGGAGTAAAACTTATCCGTATTGATCATATCCTTCAGGGCTGTTACCCTTGTATTGAAATTGGGTAATTATAGCTGTCACACCCACATTTCTCCCACAAAACATGTGGAATTTAAAATGGTTCAGTAGAATTAGAAGATTCTCTCAGGTCCCGACCCACAGCGGTCGTAAATTACCATTCCTTTTTCGCAGTAGCGCTTTAGCTCCGAATCAACAAATGCCTTAACCGCCACTTCGTTATCCTCGTGGTAAAGCAGGTGAATGTTGGGGCCGGCATCAATTGTAAAACCTATGGGCATACCGGAGGTAGTTCGAAAATTGCGAATTGCAGCAATAATGGAAAGGCTTTCCGGCTTCAGGTATATGGGCGAAGATTTAGAGCTCATCATCAGCGCGTGAAGGGTGAGCGCCTCATTCTCGCAGAGCGCAAAGAATTTGGGGAAATCACCCTTGCGCAGGGTTTTCAGGATGGCATTGAGGCAGAGTTTGGCCTCGGCATACCGGGCATCGGCAAAGGGGTGATCTACCATGAGCGCGTGTCCCTGCGTGCTCGACAGCTCCTTTGGCTTGGTGCTAACCACCAGCACAGCATCGCGTATGCCAAGAAATCGTGGGTCGATGTTGGGTGTAACCGGAATGGCGAAATCGTTGGTGGAGTTGGGAAGCTCCGCCAAATGGCCCCACTCCTGCCAGCCACCAAATACCGAGCGCGAGGCGCTTCCCGAACCCAGCCTAGCCACGTAAGATGCCTTTTGCAGGAACGAGGAGCCAAAGCCCTCGTTGCCCATTAGCAGCTGCTCGGCATGGCAAAGGCAAAGCGCCATGGAGGCAAATGCGGAAGCCGACGAGGCAATCCCAACCGAATGGGGAAAGCTATTTTTCGTTTCTATTTCCACGTGCGCCTGTGCCAAAAAGGGAAAGAAAGGGGTTACCTTACCAAAAAAATCGGTAAGCTTAACAGCAAACGGATGGTTATTCTCCCCATTTACCAAAAGGGTGAAATCATTTTCAGCATGGGTAAACGTGGCCCTTGTTTCCGTATAGCACTCGCTCAGGCTGAAGCTGAGGGAGGGGTTTTGTGGAATCTGGTTTTCGCGCTTGCCCCAATACTTTACAACGGCAATGTTCGATGGAGCTTTCCATCCCGTCTTAACGCTACCTGCGGCCTTCAGAATCTCGGGCGTTACACTATTTGAAAAAAGCATTTTGCTAATCATATTTCAACACTATTTCGTCGAACCTAAACAGCGGTGATAAGCCCTTGCCCTCGATGTAGGCGCGAACGTAAGATTCCGGCTCTTCACTGCAGAAGAGGGCAAAATCGCCGCCCCATGCACCCAAGGACTTAGTGCACCCATTAAAGTCGGGAAAGCTAGCTTTTTTTATTGAATCAATGCCCAGAATTTTGGAAATAACCGCCTCATGCTGCACCATAAGTTGGCAGAGCTCTACAACGCTTGACACATGGGGAATTCGTAACGAAATATCAGAAATGGTGTTGACCAAAATCGGCTCTACCGTTGCTGAAGAGCTTAAAAACTGACTTACATTAGTGGCCGTTTCCTGCTTTTTTCCGAGGTAGGCAAAGAAAAGGTGCTTGCTGAAAAACGAGGGAAGGGCTACCGGCGAATGTTCCGGGCTACCACCCACCAACTGAAATAGGAAAGGACAAGATTGCTGCGCCGCAATAACGTCGTAGCCTGAGCCAGCGCTCACCTTTCGATGCAGCATAAATGGGTCAACATCGGCCAGCTGAGCCACCAACGAGATAAGGCTGGAGCTGCTACCCAACCCCCAACTCAGGTCGAAGTCGGCCGTAACAATCACCTTCTGCCCCGTTAGCCTATTAAGAAAACCCGGGCTCAGCAATTCCGTCTCCCTTAAAATAGTGGAAACAAAACGAGAAGCCTCCCTACTACTCCCATCTATTGCCTCTCCAAGGACATTAAAGGAGGCCGAGAACCAGCAGCCATTAATATCTTCGCTATCCCACGAAATGTGTTGATTATCTCCCTTTTTGATGGTAAGTTCCTGTCCAAATCGTAGCGGTAGGGCAATGGCCTTTGCACCAAGAAGCACGAGGTATTCGCCTGTCAGCAGCAGCTTAGCGTTGGCTCTGAGCTTCGTCATTTTTGGTCCAAAAATTCCTTAACCGCGCTATAGCTCACCGTGCGCTCCTTGAAGTAGGCCATTGCTCGCTCACGAGTGGCATTATCTACGCCTAATGAGGCCAAAATATTGGAGAGATGCATCTTCATATGACCGCGCTGTATTCCGGTGGTGACCAGATTCTTTACGGCAGCAAAGTTGCTGGCAAGTCCCACCGAAGCCACAATGGCCATTAGCTGTGAGGCCGAAGGACGGCCAAGCAGCTCCAGCGATGCTTTGGCAAGTGGATGAAGGTTGGTAATGCCACCAACTGTTCCAACAGCAAGAGGCATTGTAAGGCTTATCTTAAAAATGTTCTCCTCAACAGTGCAGGTGCTCAGACTAGCATAGCGTCCGGTGCGGGAAGCAAAGGCATGAGCCCCAGCCTCAGCGGCACGAAAATCGTTACCCGTGGCGAGCAAAACTGCATCTACCCCGTTCATTATGCCCTTGTTGTGGGTGGTAGCCCTGTAAACATCAACGCGAGCAATGTCGAAGCCCGCTTTTATTCGTTGAGCCAGTTCCGCACCTGATAGCCCCTTCTCAACTCCATTGAGTTCATCTATTTTGCATTGTGCCGAAACGGTAACGGTGCAGCCATCCACGTAGTTGCTTAAGATGGACATAACAACTTGAAGCGCCTCCTTTTTTCCCTTATCCTCACCAGCCGAATAGTAGCGTTTTAACTCCACGGCAATCTCCTCAAGGCAGGTGTTAATAAAGTTGGCCCCCATGGAGTCTACAGTGTCGAACTCAGCATTGATTCGGAAAAGGTTGGGTACCGAATAGGTGAGATTTTCCAACTCCAGCGAAACGATTCCGCCGCCGCGCTCCTCCATGCTTTTGGTTAATGGCTTTACCTTCTCCAGCAAAACAAACCGAAGAAAAGGCCAGTTGGAAGTTAAATCCATTGGATTTTCGTTCCATAGAAAGTATACATGGCCTAGCTTTACGGTTGAAATATTTTCTACAGTGAAACCTCCTCGTTGTGCCCAGAACTTGGCGCTGTAGGCCGCTGCGGCAACAACCGAACTCTCCTCGGTAACCATTGGCACGTGGTACACCTTACCATCCACCATCACGTTGGGTGCCACGGAGTAGGGCAAATGGTAGCTGGCAATAGTATTTTCGCTCAGATCGAGAAACTGCTTTTGCATATCCTCGGCTTGATAGAGCGAGAAATCAAAAAGTTTCATCAACTTTTCGGGGCGAGCAAGTGAAAGAGTTACCAGCTTTGCCTTTTCCTCCCTTGAGAGAGAGGAGAATCCATTGATAAT
>DATKTT010000241.1:0-4243 GCA_035530955.1 Williamwhitmania sp.
CGGCGTATGTGCTCGTACCAAATGAGCGTTTGAATTGAATCTTCCGAATAATTCGCAGTCATATCTATTGAATTGCTGTCACAAATATAAGTATAAACAAGCGTAAAGAGGACTCATGGTTTATCAACAACTTATAAACCAGAAATGAACAGGTAATGGTTAAATGCTTGCTAACTGTAGTATTCCGGAACCCACTGCTTGTGGATCTCCACCATCTGCTCCCTTACTATAGTTGAAAGTTCTAAGGCGCTCTTCTGCTCCACAACCTCGGTGGGAACAGGCGGAAGGACCGTAATGGTAAAAGTTTGTCTTCGCTTAGCAACAAACGCATCTCGTGGCAACGCTTCGCTTGTCCCATGCACTACCACCGGCAATATGGGCACCCTTGCCTCGCGAGCAACCAGGAAGGCACCCTCCTTAAATCGGTTGATTTTGCCGTTTCTACTTCTGGTACCCTCGGGAAAGATCAAAATGGAATTTCCATCTCCCAGAGAGGCTACACACTTTTCTACCATATGTCGTGCGCTGATGGCATTGCCACGTGAAATTCCTATATGTCTATTGATCCATAAATTCCAACCAACCACAGGGACCTTGAATACCTCAGCCTTCGACACCCACTTAAAAGGTAGAGGAAGCCGATACATCAGCGGAATATCGAGCGAAGACTGGTGATTTACCACAACAACGTAACGTTGGCCCTTAACAATATTCTCACGCCCATTCAGCCGAACCTTCCAAAAAGGGTTGCCGTAAATATAGAGCAACGCCCAACAGCTCGAAAATCGATGCAGCACATAAAGCCTTTTGTCGAAAGCTACGGTAAGCAGCCATACGGGCACCATTACACCTACGAAAAGCACCGTGGATGAGATTGCTACCAACAGCCATACCAGCGACATATTAATTTTACCAAGCATAGGGACAAGAATAAGTTTGCAAGTTTACAATTTTTTGAAATGAATCCGTAACCAACAAGGCAAATCCTACCAAACAAACTGAGTCACTTTTTTGCAAACAGTTCTAATTTAGCTATTTTTGCCAATCTACCACCTGAAAATTATTTGCCATGCGAGCATTAACCATAATATTTTTTTCGTTCTGCACTCTCGCCTTAAGCCCCTCTCTGGTTAAAGCACAGGACACTGAAGTGCCGGATACTATTATAATGCTTACCGGAAAAAAACTTTTGGTAAATGTTTCTGGACTCACATCTACTGATATAAAGTATTTTGTGACAGGAGTCGCCAAGCAACAAACGGTAAAGAGAAAATCGGTGCAGATGATTCACTACCACACTGGTCGTCAGGAGGTGCTCAACAAACCACTGTTCACCATGATCAGCGCGAGCGATTACAGAAGTATAATTATTACTGACAAGACGGAAGATGTGGATGGTTTATTCCCTCGTGGCAAGGTGGAATCTCGTTCACCCAAGAGTGTGCGTAGCGCTAAGGACGCACAAAAGAATGCCGAGATTCGGCTCAAGAAGAAGGCGGCCAACCTTGGAGGCATCATGATTCTACTTACCAGAAAGGAGTTCAAGGGTGGATATGGTGAGGTGCCTACCTGCATTATGGAAGGAGTCGCCTACGGCACCGAGCCGGCGACGGAACAGTCAAAAGAGTCCGCTCCAAAATAAAAACAGAAGCCACAGCAAATTGCAGTGGCTTTTTTGTTGTCACCAATGATGACTAAAAAAGACCTGGAACAAACTCTTCCACGGCAATGCTTGAGAAATACTCACCAAAGGGAATAGATTTAAGCCGATCCGTAACCTTGTCAACATCGTGCGGGCAGCCAGTTAGCAGTGACTCTACCTCTGCAATATCACGTTTATTGAAGAAGTCACCGTAAATTTTTATCTCCTTAATGCTACCCCGCTCTACGTTTAGGTGAAACTCCACGTGCCCACCACTGGTTTTAATGCCTCGCTCAAGTTGATATTGAGGAGAGTAGCCAAAATTCCAATCCCATGTTGAGTATTTGGTATTGGTGAGCGAATTTATGGCAGAGAGATCGGCTTGGGAGTAGTCGTAATCTACGGCATCGCCATACATCTCCTGAATGTGGTTCATAATAAGGTCGCGAAACTGGAGCACATCCATTGAAGTGGATAGGTGATCCGAAATATTGGTGACCCTTGACCTAACGCTTTTCACCGCCTTGTCTTGGTATTTGAGCGGGTTCACCTTTAGAGCATCGCTCAAGTCTGTCATCTTAGAGGAGAAAAGCAGCGTACCATGGTGGAGCACCCGCTTTTTGTAAACATGCTCAGCGTTGCCCGAAAACTTTTTGCCCTCGATCGTGAGATCGTTCCTTCCTTCAAACTTGGCGTCAATTCCAAGGGTAAGCAACACATCGAGAATAGGCTTGGTGAATTTTCTAAAATCGACCAAATTGCCATCCTCTCCATTAACAATGAAGGTAAAGTTAAGGTTTCCTAAATCGTGGAAAACGGCACCTCCGCCCGTTAGCCTACGAACAACCTTGATGCTATTATCTTTAATAAAGTCGAGATTGATTTCTGCCAGCGTATTTTGGTGTTTTCCTACAATTACAGAAGGTTCATCTCGCCAAAGCATAAATATATCGTCGGAGAAATTTTTCAGCAGATACTCCTCGGCGGCGAGGTTAAAGTAAGGATTGGTATTGGGATGTTTAAGACAAAGCATACCTATTTTGAATTAGCAGTTATAGAGCCACTAACAACGGTAGGAAAGAAAAGCTCAACTATGTTGGACAAGTCTCGTAGCAGGGAAGTTTCCTCATGACGGTGTAAACCGAAAGTCCAATCAGCGAGCCTACAATGGCACCACCGAGTATATCTCCAGGAAAGTGAAGCCCCATGTATATGCGGGTGTAGGACACCACCAAAGCCCAGCACAGGATTGCAATGGTATACCAACGAGTTCGAAAAACCAACAGACTGAACATGGCAAAGGAAAAGGTGTTGGCTGCATGCGATGATACAAAGCCATACATTCCGCCACGCTGATCTCTCACTAAATGAATCAGTTGCTCCAATCCGGGGGTATGGGTGGGGCGCAGGCGCTCAAAGACATTCTTGAAGAGGTGAACGGAAATTTGGTCGGACAGGGTTAAGGTTAATATTGCCATCACCAGAATAATCCAACCCGTGCGCCCAAACTTTTTAAAGAAAAAGAATATCACAGCAGCATAAAGCGGAATAAAGGTAAACTTGTATGAAATCCAAAACATCATCCAGTCCCAGAAGGGAGAGTGGAGACCATTAAGAAACAGCAGCAGCTGTTTATCCAGATTTATAAGATAGTCAAGCATGGCTTACGAATTAAGTTCTTTCCAGAGAAGGTCTTTTAACTCCTTGATGCCGGTATTTGTAATTGAACTAATAAACATGTGGGGGATACCCGGCAGGTCTTTAGCAATTTCACTCTTGAGTTCCTCGTCGAGCAAGTCGCTCTTCGATATGGCAAGTACACGTCGCTTATCGAGCAACTCAGGGTTAAACATCTTTAGCTCATTGAGCAGCACCTCATATTCCTGCTTTATGTCCTTGCTGTCGCTTGGAATAAGGAAAAGGAGCATGGAGTTTCTCTCAATGTGACGCAGGAAGCGAAGGCCTAACCCCTTCCCCTCGTGAGCACCCTCAATAATTCCAGGAATATCAGCAATTACGAACGATTTAAAGTCGCGATACTCCACAATGCCCAGATTGGGCTCTAATGTGGTAAATGCGTAGTCGGCAATCTTAGGCTTGGCCGATGTAATAACCGAAAGCAGCGTCGACTTACCAGCGTTGGGAAAACCAACTAGTCCCACATCGGCCAGTATTTTCAGCTCAAGAATCACCCAGCCCTCACTACCCTCCTCCCCTGGCTGTGCAAAGCGAGGAGTTTGGTTTGTGGCTGATCTAAAATTCCAGTTTCCGAGACCGCCTCTACCACCTGGTCGTAAAGCGACTTGTTCGCCATCGGAAGTTATTTCGCAAAGAACCTCGCCCGTTTCTGCATCGCGGGCCACAGTACCTAGCGGCACCTCAATCACCCTATCGGCACCATCGGCACCAGTACTTCTACCACTGCTGCCCGATACTCCATCTTCTGCAAATACGTGCCTGCGGTACTTAAGGTGAATCAGGGTCCACAGCTGCGCATTACCCTTCATTATAATATGGCCACCACGGCCACCATCACCTCCATCGGGCCCACCTTGCGCCACGAACTTCTCACGGTGTAGGTGGGTAGAACCCTGCCCCCCA
>DATKTT010000242.1:0-3613 GCA_035530955.1 Williamwhitmania sp.
AGAAGGTAGTCCGAACTTGGTTCGAATTCATAAAATTCTATATTTTAACGTTTTATTTAGCCCTACTTTACACTTTAAATGCAATATTTTGATGAAAAGAGGTTGTAAAATTAATTTATTTCGTCTAGTTTTGAAGCGCTAATATAACTTTATCCTAAAAATTAGGTATTTATAGGCATGGCAAAACATCATTACAGATTTAATCCACACACCCTAAGTTTTGACTTAATTGCCACTACGTTAAGGCATAAGTTGTTACGCGGTGTAGGTTACCTAGTGGGTGGCTTCATTATAGCTACCAGCTTTAGCCTTGTTTTCTCCTACTTCTTCGATACGCCACGAACCTTATCCTTAAAAAGAGATAGAGCCGATGTTTTAGTAAAGTATGATTTGCTGGAGAAGCGATTTGATGATGCAAAAAAAGTGCTTGCTGACTTGGCGCAGCGGGATAACAATATTTACCGCAGTATTTTTGAGGCTGATACCATACCTGCATCCATACGTGAAGCTGGATTTGGCGGCGTTGATCGCTATGAATCATTCTCAAATTTGAAGCATGGTGACGTAATCATTAAAGCTTCTCTTGATCTTGATGAGATCACCCGTCAAGCCTTCATTCAAAGTAAGTCGTTTGACGACGTTATTAAAATGGCAAAGCAAAAGGAGCTAATGGCTGAAAATATGCCGGTTATAGAGCCTGTTTCACAGCGTTCAAACGTTAGAATTACCGCCCCCTTTGGCTTCCGTCAGGACCCTTTTAAATCTTCAATAGAGTTCCACGAAGGGGTTGACTTGGCTGCACCTGAAGGGACTGCTGTCTATGCATCGGGAAATGGCGTTATTGAACTAATCAATTCCTCTGATCATGGCTATGGTAATCAGATTATTATAGATCATGGATTTGGTTATAAAACTCGGTATGCTCACCTCAAGTTAATAAAAGTAAGAATTGGGCAGCATGTGAAGCGTGGTGAGGAAATTGCGCTCCTTGGCAACACTGGTCGAAGCACTGGTCCTCATCTTCATTACGAGGTCATTTACCACAACAAGCCAGTTAATCCTCTTAACTATTTTGGCGATATCGATCAAGCAGAGTTTGATAAAATTGTGGATAGAGCCGATCTAACCTCTGGCGTTGGTCAAGATTAATCTTGTGTAGATGGGTAAAAGTAAGTATCACTTTAATCCGGATTCTCTAAGCTTTGACAAGGTTAGGTTAAGCCTTAGTAACAAAATTACAAAGGGGATAACCTATTTCTTTGCTAGTGCGGTGATTGCCGTTGTTTACTATATTGGGTATTCCTTCTTTTTCGATACACCTGTTGAACGTGGGTTGAAGAGGGAGAATGCGCAGCTCTACCTGCAGTTTGATCTGCTCTCCAAAAAGTTTGATCAGGTGGAAAAGGTTATTACTGACCTTGAGCAGCGCGATGAAAATATTTACCGAACCATATTTGAGGCTGAACCCATCCCATCAACTATTCGGAATGCGGGAATTGGTGGCGTTGCTCGATACGATGAGCTGGAGACAATGTCAGACCCCAAAATAGTGATAGAATCATTCAGAACGCTAGATAAGCTAAGCAAGCGAGTAGTTGCCCAGAGCCGGTCGTTTGACCAGCTAACCGCGTTGGCCAAGCGTAAGGAGGAGATGCTGCAATGCGTTCCGGCCATACAGCCTATTCGAAATGCCGATCTTAGGCGCGTAGCTTCACCCTTTGGCATGCGGATTCACCCCTTTTACAAGGTGTTGAAAATGCATACGGGTATGGACTTTACTGCTCCTACCGGAACCGATGTTTTTGCAACGGGAGATGGAACAGTCATTCGGGTTGAGCAATCCCAACGTGGGTTTGGAAATGTGGTAGAAATCGATCATGGTTTTGGCTTTAAAACGCTCTATGCGCATCTTAGCGCCTTCAATGTTCGGCAGGGTCAGCATGTGAAACGTGGCGATGTTATTGGCAAGGTTGGGAATTCAGGGATGTCTATGGCCCCTCACCTGCACTATGAGGTATGGAAAAACGATGCTCCGATAAATCCTATTAATTTTTACTTCAACGATCTTACCCCAGCTGAGTACGATAGGCTAATTGAATTAGCTGCAAATAGTGGACAATCCTTAGATTAGAGTAAGCCATGCCCTACAAAGAAAAGAAGGTGGAGAAACTTTACTACACCATTGGTGAAGTGGCCAGTATGTTTGACGTCAACACTTCCCTTATCCGATTTTGGGAGAAGTCATTCGACATTATTAAACCCAAAAAGAACAAAAAGGGCAATCGCCTTTTCACAAAAGATGATATTGAAAACTTCCATCTTATCTACTATCTCGTAAAGGAGCAGGGAATGACTTTGCAGGGCGCCCAAAAGCGCATAAAGGAGAACAGAGAGGGTACCGTTAACACCTTCGACATCGTAAAGTCGCTTACTGAGATTAAGGAAATGCTGCTCGAGGTAAAAGAGTTACTTTAAACAGGTTAAAATGGAAAGTCCCACAGTTGCCGAATTGGCCAGCTGCATTGAGGAATTTGCCCCTTTGCGACTTCAAGAGTCCTACGATAACTCCGGACTTCAAGTTGGCTCTCGGTCAATGGTGGTTAATTCTGTTTTGCTTACGGTGGACATCACCCTAGAAGTTATCGAGGAGGCAATTGCCAAAAAAGTGAATATGATTATTGCCCACCATCCCGTTATTTTCACTGGCCTTAAGCGAATTGCAGGTGATAGTGAGGTAGAGAAAATTGTATATAAGGCTGTGAAGCACGACATTGCTCTTTATGCTTCACACACAAATCTGGACAGTACTGCCGGAGGGGTGAGCCATAAGATGGCTGAAAAACTTGGGCTAACGGAAATCTCCGTATTGGAACCAGCTGAATCAAAATTGGTCAAGATAGTGGTATACGTGCCTGTTATCTTTGTTGAAAAGGTTAGGGCTGCGATGTTTGAGGCAGGAGCGGGCAGTATTGGAAACTACGATTCTTGCAGCTTTACTTCCCATGGTGAAGGAACTTTTCGCGCTGGCGAAAACGCAAACCCCTTTGTGGGAAATGTTGGGCAAAGGCACGTTGAGCAGGAAGTCAGGCTTGAGTTAGTATGCCCAGAATATCAAGTTCAGAATGTGATAGCAGCCATGTTGGGCGTGCACCCATACGAAGAGGTGGCATACGATATCTATTCGCTTGAAAATAAGAATACTCGTGTTGGGCTAGGCGTGGTTGGTAGCTTGCCACAAGCGATTCCGCCTGCAGAATTTCTTCAGTTGGTTAAAAAAGTATTTGGTGCTGAATGTTTGCGCTACACTAGCCCTGTTAAGTCGAGCGTTCAGCGAGTTGCCCTTTGTGGTGGTAGTGGCTTTTCGTTGCTTCCCAAAGCCATAGCAGCAAAGGCCGATGCCTACATTACAGCGGATGTTAAGTATCACAATTTTTTTGATGCCAAGGGTAAGCTGCTGCTCGTGGATATTGGACATTTTGAGAGTGAACAATTTTCTTTGGAAATAATTTCTAGCCTTTTAAAGAAAAAATTCGCTAATTTTGCCGTTTATATTGCAGAAAAAAATTCAAACCCGATAAATTATTTATAGGCCGTATGGTGACAGACAAAGGTA
>DATKTT010000243.1:0-8417 GCA_035530955.1 Williamwhitmania sp.
ACCAGCAACCGTTTCAACACATCCCCCGAACCGGAAACGAGGTAAACACCTATGAATACCAACAAGGTGGAGATTACCTTAACCATGGTAATCCTATCCTGTCCCAGCCATACCGAAACCAGCGATGCAATAATGGGTTGGGAGTAGATGTAGATACTCACCGTGGCTGGCTTCAAGTACTGAAGGCCCTTGCTGTTGAGCAGATAGGCAAGGTAGGTTGGCCCCACTAGTACAAATATAATTGCACCCCATGCCACCCCTGGCATTACGCTCCACTGCACCTCCGAGAGAGAGGTAAATCCAAAGGGAGCCATCATTATCAAGCCAAAAGTAAAAACCCACCGCATTACAGTTACCGGGGAGTAGCGCATCATGAGAGGCTTAATGAGCACAAGGTAGAAGGCATAGGACAAAGCATTTAAGAAGGTGAGCACATTACCAGTAAAATGCTCACCCGCAAAGGAGACATCGCCGCTCTGAACAATGAGGAGTATGGCACCCGATGCACCTACAGCAATACCCAGCACCTTGGTAAGGGTTATGGCATCGCGAAGTACCAGTGCGGAAATCACTAGCACGAGAACCGGATTCACCGTCATTATGATGGACGAGTCGATGGGGGTGGTATAGTTGAGCCCTTTTAGAAACATGAACTGGTTTAAAACTACTCCAAAAACGGAGGCAAGAAAAAGCCGCCAGTAGTCGCTCCGTAAAACCTTTTCTCGCTTAAAAAAGATTGAGGTAAGCCAAAGCAGTGCTGCCGCAGAAACAATGCGGAGCAAGGTAAAACCCTCGGGTAAAATGTAGCCCGGCATTACGTGCTTTGCAGCAGAATAGTTGATACCAAAAAGAATGTTGGCCACAATAATGGCAAGGTGCGCCTTTGCTCTGTCGCTCATTTGGGAAACCGGGTTAATGTGGGATTAGAGTTGCAATTTTAAACAAAGCTTAACAGAACAACACGATTCCATTAACATCTATTTGGTAAGTTTGTTTTGTTATTTTAACTTCCCAACTTTCACGAAAAAAGTTAACTGTCCCTTACTTCCACGGAGGGGTCATCATGCAAAGAGTATTAAATGGAAGCTACGGCAAAGGTAAACCCACTCTCAAAAATCAAGGCAAGCCGCATTATCTATCCCATTATTATTGGGTTGGCGGTAGTGGGCTATATGCTTTGGGATGAGTTTAACCCCAACGCCTTCCGGCATATTAAGCTGGGCTGGGAAGCTGGGGCATGGCTCGGATTGGCAGCCTTATTCATGGTGACCAGAGACCTCGGCTACATTATAAGGTTAAGAATCCTTTCCGACAACCGTCTCTCCTTTTTGCACGCACTCCGCGTGGTAATCCTTTGGGAATTTACTTCTGCCATAACGCCTTCTGCCATAGGAGGAACTAGTATTGCCATACTATACGTGCACAAGGAAGGGCTCACCATTGGCCAAAGTTCGGCCGTGGTAATGGCCACCTCCCTCCTCGACGAGCTCTACTTCATTGTAATGTTTCCCATACTCCTCATCTTGGTTGGTAGTGCCGACTTGTTTGACATTCCAGGAGCAAATGCTCATATGGCAAATGATTTGCTTGCCGTGGCATGGACAGGCTATGGTGTTAAGCTGGCTTACCTCGTGTTGCTCAGCTATGGCATGTTCGTCAATCCACGCGGGTTAAAGTGGCTTTTGATGAAAGTGTTCAAACTTCCATTTTTACGTCGATGGAAACATGGTGCGAACCAAGCCGGAACCGATATTATAAAAAGTTCGCGTGAGCTACGAAAAAAGCATATCTTCTACTGGCTAAAGGCTGGCTTGGCCACCTTTGTTTCATGGACCGCACGATATTGGGTGGTGAATGCGTTGCTATTGGCATTTTTTGTTGTTCATGACCACCTGCTAATTTTTGCTCGACAGCTCGTAATGTGGATAATGATGCTGGTAAGTCCAACTCCCGGTGGTAGTGGATTTGCAGAGTACATTTTCACAGTGTTACTCGGAGAGTTTATACCAGTGAACCCCGATGTTAAGCATAGCACGGTGGTGGCCCTGTCGTTCCTCTGGCGACTATTTTCCTACTACCCATACCTCTTCATCGGAGTGCTGGTTTTTCCCCGATGGATAAAACGAAAATTTGGCAAAGCAAAACTTTAAACTATGGAACTGTTCATTATTACCGGCAGCAGCCGTGGCATAGGCAAAGCCTTAGTTGAGAAAATCCTTGACCGCAATGACGTGGAGGTGTATGGCCTTTCAAGAACCAACACCAATTCACATCCACAATTTCATTTTATCCCGGTCGATTTCGTCTCAACCAATAACCTTCAACATTTATCGCTTCCTGATGGCACACCCTACTCCAAAATTGTTTTGGTGAACAATGCTGGCATGCTAGGCGAGGTAAACCATTTGGGGAAGCTAAACAGCAAAACCATTGTGGATGTATTTGCCGTTAACACCGTTGCCCCCGCCCTGCTGATGAATAAATTTCTGAGCCACTATGCCGAAAGCAAGGCCGAAAAGGTAATTATCAACATTAGTTCAGGGGCTGGACGGCACGCTATTGCTTCGTGGTCGACCTACTGCGCCTCAAAGGCCGCGCTCGACATGCTCTCGCAAACCGCCCAAATGGAACAGAATGAAGTTGGAGAAAAGGTTAGCATATTCTCGGTGGCACCCGGGGTGGTCGACACCCAAATGCAGGCGGAGATTAGAACCAAGCCGAAGGAGTCGTTCAGCCAAATCGAAAGATTTATCTCGCTCAAGGAGAGTGGAAACCTCGCCTCCCCGGAAAGCGTAGCCGTGTTGCTGCTAAAAATTGTAGCCACCCCCGATCGCTACCATGAGGTAATTCTGGATTTGAGAAATTTGTAGGTGATTTAAAAGGCTGTAGTTGAGCACCTTTCGGTCTCATTACTTCTTGTTTCTAAAAAATCGCTGGAACGATTCAAATATGGGCACACCACCTTGGTTGCCCGACGATTTTAGCACGGCGCGCTCAGGATGAGCCATCATACCAAAAACGTTCTTTCCCTCATTGCAAATACCTGCAATATTTTCGATGGAGCCATCGGGGTTGTAATCGACGGAGAGGTTACCAAATCGGTCGCAGTAGCGGAATAGAATCTGCCCGTTTTGTCGCATCTCCGAAAGTTCTATGGCATCGGCAACATAGCGACCCACGCTATGGGCAATTGGAACCTTAAAAACCATGGAGCTGTCGAGGTGCCACGTAATGGCTGCCTGACGGGAATCGGGCATTAGGTGAACGTTCTTCGAAACAAACCTACCGCCAACGTTGGGAAGTAGGCTGCCGGGTAACAACCCCAACTTGCAGAGTGCTCGAAAGCCATCGCCAATACCCCAAACGTAACCGCCTTGGTTGGCAAACTCCACCACATTATGCAAAATTGGAGAGGGAGTTTCCTGAAAGTTAAAGCACGTACCATTCAGATACCCGCCGGTGAGGGTAACAATATCAGCACCCTTAAGGCTATCGTCCTTATGCCAAATTTCGACCACGTCCCACTTGGTAGCCTCCTTAAATGCGGCTATCACATCACGATGGCTTTCTGAGTCAGGAAAAAGGATAACGCCGACCTTCATTGAATATGGTTTGGTGGAACGAATATCACAAAAATAAACTAAAATTACACACAGGAGTGCTACGGCCAAAGTAATAGATTCGACCCTGACGGATAACACACATTGCCGAAAGAATATTTTCAAATATTTTAGGGTTGAAACGTTTTACAACAGCCACTTAGCTAACGCTTAATACAATTTGCCTAACTTGCACGCTGGTAAAAAAAGAGGCATGAAAAAGTTTTTTAAAACATTGCTACTTGCTCTAGCTATTATCGTTGTTGGCATTTTGAGTTTTTTTATTCTAACCGAATACCGTCCTGCTGCAATCGAAAACATTCCCTTATCCCAGAAGACCGACACGCTGTCAGCCGACACGCTGTCCATGCTAACGTGGAATGTTGGCTATGCCGGACTCAATGCCGAAATGGACTTCTTTTTCGACGGGGGAAAAAGAGTGCGATGCAGCAAGGATACCACCCTCAACAACCTCAATGCGATAAAGAGTTTTCTCCGGCTATTCAAGGGCAACTTCATACTCTTACAGGAGGTAGATGTTGACTCCAAACGAACCTACGGTATAAATGAGGTCGACTCCCTTTCACAAGGGCTAGCACAATGGCACTCTTTATTCTGCTACAACTATAAATCGCAGTTTGTTCCGGTTCCATTATCTAATCCCTACGGCAGAGTAATGTCAGGAATAATGACATTCTCAAAAAAGAGTCCATTCAGGGCAGCAAGGGTTTCGCTGGGTGGTCAATACTACTGGCCCAAGCGACTATTTATGCCCACACGAGCATTGCTGGAAACTAGGTATACGCTCCCAAAAGGCAAAACTTTAGTAATTTTCAACACACACTGCGAAGCTTTCGATACTGGGAACCTTCGGAAAGTGGAAATGGACACCATTCGTGCTCTGGCACTTCGGGAGTACGCCAAAGGAAATGCTGTAATTGTTGGTGGCGACTGGAACCAGAACCCGCCAACGGTAACTACGCCTCACACAGAATATTTTAATCCTATAGAAATTTCAAAGAACCAGATGCCCTCCGACTGGCATTGGGTATTTGTGAATAAACCAACCAATCGATATAACTACGAGCCTTACCGAGCCGGAAAAACCCTCACCACTATCTTAGATTTCTTTCTTGTTTCGCCAAATGTTAAAGCGCTGTCAATAGACCGGATAGACCTCGGATTTGCACATTCCGACCACAATCCGGTAATTATGAAGTTTCTGGTTACCAGCAACCCAAAATAAAATTATCTTTATCCTCGAATACCTATTCTTTAACCATCGAAATTAGGGTTAAATCAAAAAAAATAGGCAAAATGGGCAATGCCAAACAGGATTGCCTATTTTTTTTTAATTTAGCGAAGTGGTCTTTTAGCACTTCTCAACACAGCAATTTCTAAAAGGCATGCCGGTTATAGGTTTTAACACTACAGCTGGCATTAGGCATTTTAACCATTAGGGCAGTATGAATATAACCGACCAGGACCTCCAGTTTTTTGTATTGGCACTGAAAAACTCCTCCAACTACGATTTAACGGAGTATTCTGACAAGTCCCTAAAACGACGATTGCAGAAAATCCTCGTCGATAAAAACATGGACCTAAACACCCTTGTTGGAACCATTAAAACGAACAAAGAATTTTCGGAAGGAGTTGTTAAAGAAATCACCGTCAACACCACCGAACTTTTTCGCGACCCACAAACATGGCAAACGCTCAAGTTCCGAATCCTTCCACGCTTTAAGAACAATAAAACCATAAACATTTGGCATGCAGGCTGCTCCACTGGGCAGGAGGTATACTCCATGCTAATTCTCCTGAATGAAATGGGGCTTTACGACAAAGCAAAGATTTTTGCCTCCGACATCAATACTGACGTACTTGACCAAGCAAAAAAGGGGGTTTACAAATACCGGTTCAACATCTCCTACCTCGATAACTTCGATAAGGTTATTAAGCAAAACCCATTTAACTACGAGGAGTTCAACGAGGTACCTTATGAAAAATATTTTGACATCGACAAGTCGCGAGATACCTTAACCATGAAAAAATTCCTTACCGAGAAGCCGATTTTCAGAAAGCACGACTTGGTTCGAGACGGAAATCTATTTTTTGCCAAATTCGACCTTATTCTCTGCCGAAACGTTATCATCTATTTCAACTATACGTTACAGAATAAGGTGTTTGAACTTTTTCACAGTAATCTATATCCCAAGAGTGTTTTAGTGCTTGGAATGCACGAAACCATTCTCGGACCGCATGCCACCAAGTTTGAAAAACTTGGTCCGTTTTATGTAAAAAAATAGCCTTTAAGCAACAACGCAATACCTTTTTGCCATGAAGCTTTTTGAAAAATTAGACATACACAAAAAAATTCAGATCACAGCATTTACCCTGCTGGTGGCCCTCTACACCACCACGGGAATATTCCTTATAGGTTTTACCACCTCTCGAGCACTTGTCCAGACAAATCAGCTGATGAATCAGGTTTTAACCGATCTCTCACAGTTGACAACTACGGTTACAGACCTAAGCAAAAGTTCGACATTGGACACTGAGCAAAAGCAAGTTCTAAAGAAAGCGTTTGAACAACCCCAATATTTCGAAAACACCTACCCCTTTATGGTCGACGACAAGGGCTACATCACTGTCGACATCTTTCGTGAAGGTCAAAAAATCAGGAAGGATATTTTTGAACAAATACAGTCGAACAAGAGCAAGGAGGGGTATTTCAAATTCATTGAAGAGGATGCAGGAGTATCTGCCACCAAGTTTATGTATTTTAAGTACTACCAACCATACAACAGCTACATCTGTATTGTGGTGAGCAAAAATGTGGTGCTTGAGCAACTTGCCTCTAACCAGATTTGGATGTTGCTCGTTGTTATTCTCTCGGTCATCATTTTCTTCTTTGGGCTACACCTTATCTTGAAACCACTTTCGACTGATATATTAAAGTTGAGCTCCACCACCAACACTTTTGCAAAAGGAGAGCTGCCAGCGGAAATCCAAACCAGCAGGACTGACGACCTTGGCCAACTTATTGGATCAATGAATAAGCTTATTGGGAACATTACCAGCACTGCGCGATTTGCCTCGGAAATTGGCAACCATAACTTAGATGCAGAATACACTCCCGTAAGCGAAAACGATGTGCTTGGAACAGCCCTTCTCGAAATGAGAGAAAGCTTAAAAAAGGCCCAAGAAGAAGAAAACATCAGGAAAGCTGAAGAGGAGAAGCAACGTTGGGTAACCACTGGCCTCGCAATGTTTGGTGAAATACTTCGACAAAACAACGACGACCTCACCTTGCTTTCCGAAAATATTATCCAAAATCTTGTCAACTACCTAAATGCAAATCAAGGTGGCATTTTTGCACTCAGCGAAGACAGTAGCGAGGAGCAAGCACTTGACCTCGTTGCCTCCTTTGCCTACAATCGAAAAAAATATCTCACAAAAAAAATCATGGTTGGCGAGGGGCTCGTTGGGACCTGTGCCATCGAAAAGAAAACAATCCATCTCAAAGAAATACCGGAAGGCTACATTACCATCACCTCAGGACTTGGTGAAGCAACGCCCAGCAACTTGCTCATTGTTCCGCTCAAGCTGGAAGATAGCGTCTTTGGAGTTTTAGAAATTGCCTCCTTGAGTGATTTTAAGCCACACGAAATAGAATTTGTTGAGAAGCTAAGCGAAAGCATTGCCTCAACGCTGTCAAGCGTTCGCATCAACCTTCGCACAACTTACCTGCTAGAGCAGTCGCAACAGCAGCGCGAAGAGATGGCTGCACAGGAGGAGGAGATGAGGCAAAACATGGAGGAGATGCAGGCCACCCAAGAGGAGATGCAGCGCAAAACAGCCGAGTTGGAATCGGTTAACACCGCCATTAACGAAGCGCTTCTACAAGGTGAACTGGAAACTGATGGGGCTATTATAAACCTCAACCAGAACCTAGTTAACGCGCTGGGGCTCATTCGTGATGAAATTTTGGGAAGCTCGCTCTTCGAACTCGCACCAAATCAAACCGCTCGTGAGCTTAAGGAACTTTGGAAGAGGGTTACTGCAGGCGAAAGTGAGAAAGGCGTTTTCCTATTTAAAAATGCAGAAGAAAAGGAGATCTACCTCATGCTAAGCTTCAGTCCAGCATTCGATGAGGTTGGTAGCTTTGTTAAGGTGCTTGTGTTAGGCCAGGATGTTACCGAAACAAAGCTGCTGGAGCAGCAAGCCATGCATCAGGCTGAGGAAATTGAAAAAAACATCGAGCAAATAAAGGTTGAGCAGGAAATTGCAAAGGCTCGTCAAAAAGAGATCGACGCCATGCTGCACGCACTCAACCAAAATGTGATTGTTTCGGAGATGACCAGCGATGGAATAATCACCTTCATCAACCAGAAAAACGTTGATATTCTAGGAGATGCACCCGAAAAAATTATTGGCAGAGTACACCGGGAACTGGATGGAACGGCAAAGTCCAATCCGAAAGCATACAATGCCTTCTGGGATGAGCTGATGAAAGGAATTCCGCAGGAGAGAGTATTCTCACTGAAGGTTGGCGCCGAGACCAAATGGGTTAGAGAGCACTACAACCCTATTCCCGATGAAAAAGGAGAAATTTACAAGATAATAACTCTGGGCTTCGACATAACTGCAGAAAAGTTGTTTGAGCTAGAAGCTGAAAAACTCAAAGGTGAGTTGAAAAATAAAAAACGCTAAGAATCATAAATATAGCACCATGTACGAAATTGGGATTGTTGACACCCGAAACGTAATTAGAACAGTAAAAGAGACCTATGGCTACGATTTTACTGACTTTGCAAT
>DATKTT010000244.1:0-12407 GCA_035530955.1 Williamwhitmania sp.
GTCGCTTGTGCTTCTTTTAAACATGCTAGGCCTGTTCCTTCTTAACTTGCTTTTCTCAGGAAGCGTCAGTCTTAATATGGTTGCTCCAAAAGAGGTTAATGCAGGGAAGGAATTTGAAGTTGAGGTTACCCTAGACAAGGGTGACGTTAGCAGCTTTGCACGGTTTCAGCAGGATCTTCCTGCGGGCCTTTCAGCGCAAGTGGTGGATGCCTCCAATGCCGACTTTTCATTTAAAGACCAAAAGGTGCGATTCGTTTGGCTCCGGTTGCCTAACCAATCCACCGTTACCATACGATACAAGGTCAAAGTTAACGATAGGCTTACAGGTAACTTTAAGCTCAACGGCAAGTTCTCCTACATTGAGGATAACGAGCGCAAAGAGGTACTGGCTACTGATCAGCTACTGGCCATAGTGCCCGACCCAAGTATCGATCCTAAAATGTTGGTTGATATTAACGACTACCAGCAGATGGCTTCCTCTAAATTGCTTGCTGCTGGCAGTGCTAACGTTGCTGCAATTCGTCAAGAACCTTATCTTGAGGGGCAGAGCAACGACTATATCGTTAACATTCTTGTAAGTAAAGGATCTGCCGATAAATTTGCTAAGATAGAGGAGGATGTTCCTGAGGGATTTAAGGCGGAATCCATTGATAGCAAGGATGGTATATTCACCTTTAAGGACCAGAAAGTTAAATTTCTGTGGATGACCTTGCCGCCCGAGCAATCCTTTGTTGTTAGCTACCGGTTGGTTCCCGAAGATGGGGTTGGTCCTAAAGAGTTGGCGCTAAAAGGTACATTCTCGTTCATCCAAAACGATGCCACTCAGGTTATAGATATTGCACAAAAATCAACCGACCTACGTACCTTAACATCGCAGCAGTTAGAAGCCCTAACGCAGACTACTTCAGGAACTACCGACAGGCAGGATAATATAAGTAATAGCTACACTCCTGATGCGTCTGGTGGAGTTGAAATTCCCATAAAGTATGTTGGAGCTGAAAAAATGGCTGAGCAGGATCGCAAGCAGCATATTTCACCAACGGCTTCATCATCGGCTGAGACGAACATGTCGTATACTCTTGAGCCGGAGAAGGGCGTATACTACCGTGTGCAAATTGCCGCTGGTCATAGGTTGGTAAACATTAAGCGTTACTTTAGAAAGTATAAGCTTGACGCGGAGGTTCGTACCGAGCAGCATGATGGATGGTACAAGTATTCGGTGGGCTCATTCTACGTGTATAAAGATGCTCATGACTATAGGAGTAAATTGTGGGCAACCACGCCTATCGATGACGCATTTGTAGCTGCTTACAATAATGGCAAGCGCATTACCGTTCAGGAGGCATTGATGATTACTAACCATAAATGGTACAAATAAAGGAATTCCCAATGAAGTCATTTAGGAAGGGACTTATTTTTGCACTCTTTGCTTTGGTAGTAATTCCATCGCTCAAGGCTCAGGACGACGAGCTCATCAACTGGGAATCATACTTAACCACAGAGGTAGAGGTAATCGACCCCGTTTACAGGCCTGTTGTTGGGTTTGGCGTTGGCGTACTAAACTTTTACGGTGATGTAAACAATAGCCATGGCAATATGCTAGTTGGAACTCCTGGCTATAAAATTAGCATTACCGTTCCTCTTGGCAAGACACAGGATTTTAAGTGGAACTTTTTTGCCCTCATTGGTAATTTGCAGGGGTTCGACAGGCAGATGTCTTACCAACTGCAGCGTGACAACCCAGGTTTTGTCGGCAATACCAGTTTCAACTCCACCTTCACCCAGTTTGGCACCAATATTGAATACAACTTTGGTTCACTCTTTCGCTGGAAGGGCGTTAAGGTAAAAAAAGGTACTAAGCTGAAGGTTCTCGACCGCACATTCCGTCCGTTTATCTCCATTGGGATTGCCCCTGTTCAGTATACAGCCATGGGAAATCTCACTCATTTCGATTCAGAATCAGGTACTCAAATGCCATACTACTTCTGGAGCGATGGTACCATTCGCAACATAGCCCAAACGTCCCCTATGGCACCAACTTCGAAGATTATCCAAATGGATGGGTCATACGAAACTAATCTGCAGAAGGCTAATCTTTATGGGGCCAAAAACTCCCAGCAAACTGCGCTTTCCATCCCCATGGACTTTGGTCTCGACTTTTTTCTGAACTACCGTATTAACGTAAGAGTTGGTACCTCGCTGACCTATACCTTTAGCGATTTGCTCGACAATGTGGATGCCAAAGCTGCAAAAAACATGGTTGGACTCAAGAGCAATGGTCGGAATGATATGTTTACCTACACCTACGTATCTATTCACCTCGACCTCTTCTCCGATCCGGAAACCAAGAAGGTTACCGACCTCTTCAAAATGGTTGATGATTTTGACTACGATGCCATTTCTGATGCCGATGTAGATGGTGTTCTCGATTTGTTCGACCAGTGCCCAGATACACCGCTTCGCGTGGCTGTCGATTCAGTGGGTTGCCCAATTGATTCGGATAAGGATGGAGTTCCTGACTATCTTGACAAGGAGCCAAATACCGTCAGGGGTGCCATGGTTGACGATAATGGGGTCACCTTAAGCGATTCGTCGTTTGCGAAGTATAACGTGGAAGGGCTTGCCGTAAGCCGTGATAAGGCCATCACCCTTCCTGTTAATCAGATATGGACACGTTCGGTGAAGTTTGAACCCGGCGTTGTGCCCGAAAAGTTCAAGGCTATAGATACCAACGGCGATGGCTACATCGATTACAATGAGATGATGAAGGAGATAAATAAATTCTTCGACGGCGATTCCAAGTTGAAATCAGACGACATCTATGAGCTGAACGAATTCTTCTTCGATCAGCAGTAGCCAAGCCATAAGATAATTGAAATAGCCCATTCCTTAAGAGTGGGCTATTTGCTTATAAGATATTTTATCGTTATCGTTTCATGAAGCGGTCCATCTCCCGCTTGGTATCCTTCTTCTTGATATCCTCGCGCTTGTCGAACACCTTTTTCCCCTTGGCCAGCGCTATGTCTATCTTAGCAATTCCCTTATCGTTGATGAAGAGCTTTGTAGGGATAATGGTCAACCCCTTCTCCTGCGTACGTTTTTTGAGTTTTAGCAATTCCTTTTTGGTAAGCAGCAGCTTGCGCTCACGGTTAGGGTCGTGGTTGTAACGGTTGGCCCACCAATACTCAGCCACATGCATGCCTTTAATCCACAGTTCGGTATTGATAAAGTAGCAGTAGGACTCAACAATGCTAGCTTTCCCCAAGCGAATCGACTTGATTTCGGTTCCGGTGAGCACAATGCCCGCGGTATACACGTCAAGAAGCTCGAAGAGGAAGGTTGCTTTTTTATTTTTTATGACTACGGGGTTACCCATCCAGATTGTTGTTAGGTTTAGAAAAATATGGAAAAGACCCCGCCTATTACTAGCATAGAAATGGCAAGTGCGGCTGCATTAATTATTAAACTTAGGAAAACGAAGCCAACCGCACGCTCTTCCGTAATGCTCATCAGGTGCAGTGCTCCAAGCCAAAAAAAGAGGATGCCAACTAAACATAACAGATTAAGTACAAAGCCTAGTTGTGGAATGATAAAGGCTATTGATCCAAAGAAAAATACTGGTGCATAGGAGAAAATGGTCAATTTCAAAAGGCTGTTATTTTCCTCCTTTACCTCAAACGAGTTGATTAATTTTGATAGAATGAAGGATGAAATAATAACGGTAGCAACATACTCTGCCCCGTAGGCTACCCCTTTAATAATAAGGTTGAAAATACCGAAGTGCGACCACATTACTCCACCAACAATGCTGGCAAGACCAACTATTGCAGCAAAGGGAATCAGAAATTCAACAACTAGCTTCTTTGGACTAAGCGCAAGGTCACCAACTTTTTTCCATCCTGCCTTTGGGCTGAGCAGAAACTTAACAACAAACTCAAACCGTTCAATCAGCGTCATACTCCTTAATTTTGCTCGCAAATTTAACTTATTTTTGGCAGAGTATACCAATGCTTGATTGGAGCCATGAATAAATCTACATTAAAGACCATCGACCTTATTTCTATAATTGGACCAACGGCTGTTGGCAAAACAGCCTTAGCTGCTCAGCTTGCCGACAGGATAAACGGTGAAATTATTTCGGCAGATTCACGGCAAGTTTACCGGGGAATGAACCTAGGAACCGGTAAGGACTATGCCGATTATGTGGTGGAAGGACGAGCCATACCCTACCACCTTATCGATGTTGTGGATGCGGGTTATAAGTATAGCGTGTTTGAGTATCAAACCGATTTTTTGAATGTGTATAGCGACATTCGTGCGAGAAAAAAGATGCCCATCCTTTGTGGTGGAACTGGAATGTATGTTGAAGCGGTGGTTAGTGGATACAGGTTGCTTAAGGTGCCTTTTAACGAGTCTCTACGGGCGGAACTTGAAACAAAAAGCGATGTTGAACTAAACACTTTGCTCTCTTCCTTAAAAAAACTGCACAATCGCTCCGACTCCGATACTCGAAAGCGGTTGATACGTGCCATCGAAATTGAAACATACCAAAAGGACCATCAAGCAGAGGTGGAGGATTATCCCAAAATCCGAAATATATATTTTGGTGTGGCGGTAGATAGGGAGACTCGGCGACGTCGAATTACCGAAAGATTGCAAGCGCGCCTTAAGCAGGGTATGATTGAGGAAGTACAGTCGCTTATCGATTTGGGTGTACCTGTGGATACATTGCTATTCTATGGATTGGAGTATAAGCTAATTGCAAAGCATTTGATAGGTGAACTTACCTATGATGAAATGGTGAGGGAGTTAAATGCTGCCATTCACCAGTTTGCCAAGCGCCAAATGACATGGTTTAGGAAAATGGAGCGTGAGGGAAATTCAATCATTTGGATTGATGGTCTTTTCCCCATGGAGCAAAAACTTTCCATTATGCTGCAGCATCTGGAGCAGCTCTCCTGATTTAAAATCATATTTATTTGCAAAAAAGCAGTAAAATATTGCACTCATTTTGTTTGTTATAAAAAAGATGCTAATATTGTAATCACTGAAATGATGAAAATGATGACAGTTGCAAATAATTGGTGGCACTTATCTATCACAACAAACTGTGAGTAGGAGCGCTTTGCCCATTGCAAACCAAAGGCCCGTTGAACTCACAACGGGCCTTTGGTTTTTTAATATGTGATACTATGAATACCTTTGAATGGAATATGAATACCTGCTGGTGGTGGCGTCAAAACGATGATTAAGCGTTGTGAGATCACGAGCTGTGCCTATAATAAAAAGGGCCTGCCGTTCTCACGGTTGGCCCTTCTTTTTTGCATTGTAAAAAAATTAAATTATATACCATGAAGCTACGAGTTATCACTGAACGAATGCTTGCCGACACTGTAACACCGGTGAGCATCTACCTCAAGTTGAGGGATGCCTACCCGGGCGCGTTCCTTCTGGAAAGTAACGAATATGGACGTCCCGAGAGCAGCCGTTCATTTGTTTGTGTTATGCCAATCGCCTCAGTCAGGGTGGATAAGGGTATTGCCACCGCCAAGTTTTCGAACGACTCCCCAATGGTTGGTAACATTACCGAGCGAGGCAGCTTAGCCCCGTTTCTTGAGAATTTCTTTTACTCTATCAAGAGTGAAGGGGAGAAAGTCGACTTTAACGGATTTTACGGCTATACCTCCTACGATGCCGTCCACTATATGGAGTCCGTAAAGATTAAGGGTGCCAACCGTATTCCAGAAATGGACTACCGGCTATTCCGTATTGTCATATCCATTAACCCATTGAGAAATGAGCTTATTATTGCCGAAAACCTGCTCGACAACGCGGTTAGCCGGATTCCTGAAATTATAGCGCTGCTGAGCAACAGGAGGGTACCTGTATTTTCCTTTAAGCGCACAGGAGATGAGATAGCCGAATCGACCGACAAGGAGTACATTGCCATGGTGCGCAAGGCTAAAAAGCATTGCCTTCGGGGCGATGTATTTCAGTTAGTGCCATCACGGCTCTTCATTCAAAAGTTTGAGGGTGATGAATTCAATGTATACCGTTGCCTTCGCTCCATTAACCCTTCGCCATATCTTTTCTATTTCGATCTAGGCAGCTATCGGCTATTTGGGTCTAGCCCCGAAACACAGCTTCGCTTGTCCAATGGAAAGGCCGTATTGAATCCAATTGCCGGCACCTTCCGCCGCACGGGCGATGAGGAGCTGGATAAAATAATGGCCGAACGGCTGCTGGCCGATCCAAAGGAGAATGCTGAGCATGTGATGCTTGTTGATCTTGCTCGCAACGACCTTAGCCGCAATGCCCACGACGTTAAGGTGGAGGTGTTTAGGGAGATTCAGCAATACTCCCATGTGATTCATCTCGTTTCCAAAGTTACGGGCAAGGTTACAGAAGGAAGGTCAGCCATTAAGGTTTTTATGGACACCTTTCCAGCGGGCACTCTTACTGGAGCCCCCAAGGTAAAGGCCATGGAGCTGATTGAAAAGTATGAGAGTTCCTCCCGTGGATTTTACGGTGGAAGCATTGGCTACTTTGGCCTCGATGGCTCCGTAAACCAAGCCATTACAATTCGCAGTTTTTTGAGTCGATTCAACAACCTTTTCTACAGAGCCGGTGCTGGTGTTGTAGCCGATTCGGACGAGCAATCGGAACTTAAAGAGGTGGAAAATAAACTTATGGCTCTCCGTCAAGCTATGACCAATGCTGAAACCATTTAAAACCTAGATTATGAACGTACTAGTTATCGATAATTACGACTCTTTTACCTATAATCTGGTCCACATGGTGGAGGAGCTTACCGGAAACCGGGCTATAGTTGCCCGCAATAATGAAATTAGCGTGGACGAGGTGGGGGCGTTCGACAAGATATTGCTATCGCCAGGACCTGGCTTACCCGGTGAGGCTGGTAATCTTAAGGCTATAATTAAGCGCTATGCCCCGTCCAAAAGCATCTTTGGAGTGTGCCTCGGCATGCAGGCTATTGCTGAAGTATTTGGTGGCCATTTGGAAAATCTAGGGCACGTGGTTCACGGTATGTCGGATGAGGTGAGGGTGGAAAGCCCGGAAGAGAAACTCTTTGCCAATATGCCCGACCATTTTCGTGCTGGACGCTACCACAGCTGGGTGGTAAGCAAGACGAACCTCCCATCCGATTTGCAAATTACTGCCGTTAACCCCGAAGGATTAGTAATGGCCCTCTCTCACCGAAATTTCGATGTAAAAGGGGTTCAGTTTCATCCAGAATCAATCTTAACGCAGTATGGCCTAAGCATAATGGCAAACTGGTTAGGTATGGATTACAAACCGGTGATTGAATTGCCCTCAAAGAGTAATAGCAGTTTCAATATCAGTGACATAACTTTTGGGTTAACATGTTAGATGATTGCGAACTATTTTGCCCAGAATATTTTAATTAAGAAACTATGAAAACCGCAATACTTGAGCTTTTTCAGCAGAAGATACTAAGTCGGCAGAGCGCTGCCGAGCTGCTGGTGAATATAACCAATGGAGCATTCTCGCCTGCTCAAACGGCGGCTCTGTTAGCCACCTTTCAGGTCAGGGGAATTACGGTGGAGGAGCTGGCCGGTTTTCGCGATGCCCTCCGTGACATGTGCCTCCGTGTTGACCTTTCGGAGTTTGAAACCATTGACTTATGCGGAACGGGTGGCGATGGAAAGGACACCATCAACATCTCCACGCTTTCATCATTCGTGGTTGCAGCGGCAGGGGGAAAGGTTGCCAAGCATGGAAACTACGGTGTTTCATCGGTGTGTGGTTCATCCAACATTATGGAACATTTTGGTTATCGCTTTTCATCCGACAACGACAAACTGAAGCGGGAGTTGGATAGGGCTGGTATCTGCTTTATGCATGCACCGCTTTTCAACATGGCCATGCGAAATGTGGCCGACGTTCGACGTCAGCTCGGTGTAAAAACCATCTTCAATATGTTGGGTCCGTTGGTAAATCCATCGTTTCCAAACGCTCAGATGGCAGGGGTTTTTAGCGCCGAACTGGCCCGCATCTACTCCTACCTATTTCAGCAGGAGGGGAAGCGTTATGCCGTTGTGTTTAGCCTCGATGGCTACGACGAGGTTTCGCTTACCTCGCCGTTCAAGTTCTTCAGCAACAATGGGGAGGGACTTCTTGAGCCCGAAGATCTCCAGCTGCCCGACCTGCTGCCTGCAGACATAACAGGTGGACGAACTGTGGATGATGCAGCAAGAATATTTATCGACATAATAAAAGGGAACGGTACCGGAGCGCAAAATGCAGTGGTGGCTGCCAATGCCGGTATTGCCCTGCAGGTGATTCGTCCTGAGCAACCGCTCTCCAGCTGTATCGAAACGGCCATGGAGGTGCTTACTTCAGGTTCTGCGTTCACAAATTTTGAAACGTTAATCTCCTTAAACAGGTAGCCATGAGCGATATTCTGTCGATAATTGCTGCTGGTAAGTTGAAAGAGGTGGCGGAGAGGGAGCAGCTATATCCTATTAAGTTGCTCGAGAAGAGCCTCTACTTTGCCACGCAGCCAGTTTCGCTCAAGCGCTATTTGCTGCGTGAAGATAAGTGTGGTGTTATTGCGGAGTTTAAACGATTTTCTCCCTCACGCGGTGCCATCAACCCACATGCCGATGTTGCTGCCATCTCCATTGGCTACATGCAGGCTGGTGCTTCGGCGCTTTCCATCCTTGCCGAGAAAACCCATTTTGGAGGCAGCCTTGAGCATGTTCGCAAGGCCCGGCAGCTGAACTATTGTCCCATACTGCAGAAGGATTTTATGCTGAAGCCCTATCAAATTTTGGAGGCAAAGGCTTACGGTGCCGATGCCATCTTGCTCATTGCCTCCTTACTTACTTTGGAGCAGACAAAGGAGCTGGCAACGCTAGCGCAATCGCTGGGAATGGAGGTAGTAATTGAACTGCATAACCCGAAGGAATTGGAGTATGTTCAATACGCCGATGTGGTTGGTGTAAACAACCGTAACCTGAAAACCATGACCGTATCGGTGGGAAACGCCTTGGGTATGCTACCACAATTACCAAAGGGTATGGTGAAAATTGCCGAAAGTGGAATTAGTTCGCCGGAGGTGGCGGCCATGCTTCGACAGGAAGGATTCAACGGGTTGTTGATAGGGGAGCATTTTATGCGTGAGGCTGACCCAGTAAAGGCTTGCCGCGAGTTTATAGCAAAGATGCAAATGCTAACTCCAAAACCAACAATTGCGAGCAATGGTGGTGAAGGTTTGCGGGCTTAGAGACCCTGATAACTTGGCCGAGGTGGTTGACGCAAAACCCGACATGGTTGGCTTCATCTTCTATTCCCAGTCACCAAGATATGTGGATGAGGCAGCGGCAAAAGCATTGAATTCAGTCTCTGTTGGCAATGCCCAGCGCGTTGGTGTTTTTGTTGATAGCGACCTGCGCCATATTGAGCAAATGGGTGTTCACTTTGGACTTCATGCAGTACAGTTGCACGGGACGGAGTCTCCAACTCTCTGCTACCAGCTACAGAAAATGGGGCTTACCGTTATCAAGGCTTTTCGAGTTGAGGAGAAGTTTAGCTTTGCTGAGGTTGAGCCGTATGTGGGTAGCTGTAGTTTTTTTCTGTTCGACGCGGCTGGTAGCAGTGCCGGTGGGAATGGAGTTACATTCCGTTGGAGTCTGCTGGAGAATTACACGGCAAATGTGCCATTTTTGCTTAGTGGAGGAATCGACGAACAGCATCTCTCTTCCATCAAGACCTTGAATCACCCAATGCTGCATGGTGTGGATATCAACAGCCGATTTGAGGTAGTTCCGGGAGTGAAAGATGCTCCGCGTGTAAAGAAATTCATTGAAATGTTAAAGAGCGATTTATGCTAATGGATTTTGATAGTAAAAAAGGATACTACGGACGTTTTGGTGGAGCCTACATTCCCGAGTTGCTCCATGCTAATGTTGCAGAGTTGCAGCGTCGTTACTCCGAAATAATGAATTCTTCGAAGTTCAAGGATGAGTTTGAACTGCTGCTTACCAACTACGTGGGACGTCCCTCTCCTCTATACTTTGCCGGCAGACTTTCCTCTACCATTGGTGCCAAAATCTATTTAAAGAGAGAGGACCTTAACCACACGGGTTCACACAAGATAACCAACGCCGTTGGTCAGGCTTTGCTGGCCAAGGCCATGAGAAAGCGCAAGATAATTGCCGAGACTGGTGCTGGGCAGCACGGTGTTGCAACCGCCACGGTGTGCGCGCTAATGGGGCTGGAGTGTATTGTGTTTATGGGCAAAACCGACGTGGAGCGGCAGCAACCCAACGTGCAGCGCATGAAGTTTCTGGGGGCTAAGGTGGTACCGGTAACCAGCGGAAATGCCACACTCAAGGATGCCACCAACGAGGCCATTCGCCACTGGATAAACCATGCCGACGACACCTATTATCTCATAGGCTCTGCCATTGGGCCGCATCCTTATCCCGACATTGTGCTTAAGTTACAATCGATTATCTCCAAAGAGATAGCCGCTCAATTGGAGTCGGTTGAGGGGCGAGGTTATCCAGACTACGTGGTGGCATGCGTTGGTGGTGGAAGCAATGCTGCAGGGGCCTTTAACCATTTTATCGAAAATGGCGAGGTGAAGTTAATTGGTGTGGAGGCAGCCGGATTGGGAACCGAAAGTGCCGAAACTGCCGCAACGCTTGCCTGTGGGAGCGAGGGCATCATTCACGGTTGTAGAACCTACCTAATGCAGAGCAGCGACGGGCAAATTACGGAGCCTTACTCCATCTCCGCCGGGCTCGATTACCCGGGGATTGGTCCGCTACATGCTTGGCTGCGTGATACAGGTCGAGCCACCTACCTTTCAGCAACCGATAAGGAGGCGTTGAATGCCGGACGGCAGCTCTCGCTTTTGGAGGGAATAATTCCCGCGCTGGAATCGGCACATGCCTTAGCAGCGTTGCCATTTCTAGGATTGAAATCGTCTGATGTTGTGGTGGTAAACCTCAGCGGAAGGGGTGATAAAGACATGGATACTTACCTAAAATACTTTTCCCATGAACAGAATTGATATCCTATTCGAGACAAAGAAGGAGAAGATTCTGTCAGTGTTTTTCACTGCAGGTCATCCTTTACTTAAAGATACTCTACCTATAGTTCAATATTTGGACGCAGCCGGAGCCGATATGGTTGAAATTGGAATGCCCTTTTCCGACCCCATGGCCGATGGCAGCACCATTCAGCACTCCAGCAAGGTTGCGCTGCAAAATGGCATGAGCCTCGAGGTGCTGTTTAACCAGCTGGAGCAACTTCGTTCACATGTTACTATTCCTGTGGTGCTAATGGGCTACTTCAATCCGGTGATGAAGTTTGGCGTGGAACGATTTATCTCTTTGTGCCAAAAGGTGGGTGTTGATGGGGTGATTATTCCCGACCTGCCGCTCGATATTTTCAAGGAGAATTATCGTGAGCAGTTTATTCGGGCTAACATCCACAATATTTTACTGGCTACCCCTACCGCATGCACTGAAAGACTTCAACTGCTGGCTTCCGAAACGCAGGGCTTTCTCTACATGGTTTCGTCCGGTTCTACCACCGGTGGTGGGTTGGAGCCTTCGCGACTGGTGCAGGTGCAAGCCGCCACTGGTGACGTGGGTAATAGGGCTCCTATACTAGTTGGTTTTGGCGTTAAGAGCCATGCCGATTTTGATGCGGTGTCGCAATACGGTCGTGGAGCGGTGGTTGGCTCTGCATTTGTTAAGCTGCTAGAGGGCTCTACCAATTTTAAAGCGGACATCGAATCCTTTGTGAAAAGCATTAAAGGATAATATCGCTTATAATCTTTAAGAATTTTCTGCATCTCCATTATAATCAATTTTTGATATGGTAATACAGCTAAAAAACGAAATAACCGAAGAGGAGTCAGGTCGCATTGCAGCGCTCTTGAGCAGCGTTGGTCTATCGCATCGAGAGGTGATGACACGTCAGGGGCGCTACTGGGTGGCCATTGGCACTGGCGAGGTTGATATTCGCTCCATTGGAAGTTTGCCTGGCATAAAGGACATTCACAGGGTAACGGACAGCTACAAGCTGGTGTCGGGTATGTGGAAGCTCACCCCAAGTGCCATTCCGCTTGGCAATGGGACTAGCGTAGGTAACGGTAGTTTCGCCATTATGGCCGGTCCTTGTGCCGTAGAGAGCGAAGAGCAGGTTGCGCGGGTAGTGGAGTTTTTGGGCAATAATGGCGTAAAGGTGATGCGTGGCGGAGTGTTCAAACCTCGGAGTTCACCCTACTCATTCCGAGGCGTTGGTATCGAAGGGCTACGCTACTTTCACTCCATTTGCCACCAGCACGGTATTGCAGTAATCTCGGAGGTGATGGAGCCCGATCAGATTGAGGCCATGTATCCCTA
>DATKTT010000245.1:0-8472 GCA_035530955.1 Williamwhitmania sp.
CTACCCCTGAACTCAGCTATGCAATCAGAAAACTTGGCTGCCAAAGTGGAGTTGTTGTAACTGCTTCACATAATCCAAAGGAATACAATGGCTATAAGGTTTACTGGGAAGATGGAGGGCAGATTATTGCACCTCACGACGTCAACATCATTGCCGAGGTTGCCAAAATAACCTCCATCGACCAAATAAACTGGCAGGCAAATCCCGAAAAAATTAGTTCGCTTGACGAGAAGTTCGACAACATTTATATCAATGCCATCAAGGAACTCTCCATCTCTCCTGAGGTTATAAAGAAGCATGGCGATATTAAAATTGTTTACACGCCCATTCACGGTACGGGGAAAGACTTGGTGCCTCATGCACTAAAATCCTTCGGTTTTACCAATGTGTTTAGGGTGAGCCAGCAGGACTTCTTCGATGGGAACTTTCCAACAGTAGCCTCACCAAATCCAGAGGAAGCTGCGGCACTCAGCTTGGCACTCCAACGGGCAGAGGAAGTTGGCGCCGACATTGTTTTGGGCACCGACCCCGATGGAGATAGAGTTGGCATTGCCGTTAGAGACAATGACGGAAAGATGCTCCTTTTAAATGGTAACCAAACTGGTTCAATTCTTTTTTACTACATACTTTCTCAGCTGAAGACAAAAGGAAAGCTCGTAGGAGAAGAATTTACCGTTAAAACCATTGTTACCTCCGACTTGCTCTCTTCTATTGCCGAAAAGTTTGGCGTTGAATGCCTCGAGGTTCTCACCGGTTTCAAATACATTGCCGATGCAATTCGTCGCAACGAAGGCAAAAAACAGTTCATTGTAGGTGGCGAGGAGAGCTACGGTTACCTAGTTGGTGACCTCGTTCGGGACAAGGATGCCGTAATATCCTGTGCCATGATTTGCGAAGCTGCGGCATGGGCAAAGAGTGAAGGATTAACTCTTTACAAACTGTTGCTAAAAATTTATACGGAATTTGGCCTTTACCGTGAAAAGTTGGTTTCCATAACCAAAAAGGGGAAAGAGGGCAAGGAAGAGATTATACGAATGATGGAAAAATTTCGGCAATCGCCGCCAGAAACTATCTTGGGAAGTCAGGTGATGATTATTCATGACTATGAGAAACAATCCTCCTACGACATGATTTCCCACCTTCGATATGCCATTTCGCTTCCAAAATCAGACGTTCTCCAAATAATTACGCAGGATGGAACCAAGGTTTCCATAAGACCATCGGGAACCGAGCCAAAGATAAAGCTCTACTTTGGTGTAAAAGCCACAATTTCCGCTGAAAGTGAATTTGAAGTCCAGTGGCACAAATTGGACGATAAAGTTTCCTCAATTATAAAGGAGTTGAAACTATAACTTAACCCCAATTGCACTATGAAAAGCTATAGAAAAGAGCTGTGGTTTGAAACAAAAACTCGCAGAGAGTTGATCAATATTACTCCCGACATTCAACAGTGTTTGGAGGAGAGTGGTATACAAGATGGCTTTCTGCTATGTAACGCCATGCACATAACCGCCAGCGTGTTTATCAACGACGACGAAAGTGGCCTCCACCATGATTATGAGGTTTGGCTCGAAAAATTGGCCCCGGAAAAACCATATGCCCAATACAAGCACAACGGTTTTGAAGACAACGCCGATGCCCACCTAAAAAGAACGATTATGGGAAGAGAAGTAGTTGTGGCCATCACCGAAGGTCGTCTTGATTTCGGACCGTGGGAGCAAATTTTTTATGGAGAATTCGACGGTAAACGGAAGAAGCGAGTTCTGGTAAAAATAATTGGAGAATAATACTCTCACTACTATTTTGTCAAAAGAGAAAAGGGGCTTAAGCCCCTTTTTTCTTTTATAACCAATGGCTTTATGGCCTAATGAACAACCGACAGCCTTTCGGTAGTTATTAACTTTCCACCGCTTTGCACAGTAAGAATATACATACCTGAACTCAAACCTGAAACACTCAAGTTGGTAGAATTATCGCCAGATACAGCATTTAATATTCGAACCTTTTCACCGAGCAGGTTATAAACAGTAACAGTAGCAGATGCCTCCAATGGGGCAGAAAACTCCACCGTAACCAAATCGTTTGATGGGTTTGGATATATCTTAAGGTTCTGGCTTACAGAAGGAATATGGTTAACCCCAGTTGTTAAATCGTAGGTAGGATTCCACTTGTAAATACCGCCATCAGTAGGGCCAGTATTAATTCCGCCAGCCCAGCCCGTTAGGGAGTCAAGAAATGCAACAGCGGTATACTGAGCAGCACCCATATCGATATTTTTGAACGAAGCACAATCGTCGTTACTATAAACTGATCCAATTGAATTTTGCGTAGCACTTACATCAACCCACATTGATTTTGTACCTTTAACATAGGCTAGTTGCGGAGCTATTAAAAATGTTCCTGTTGGAGTAAAAGTGGTCCACGTTGCCCCACCATCGGTAGTTTTTTTAAGGGTATAGGGTGAGGTATTTAGTGCAACGATTCCCATATTTTCATCCTTAAAAGTTGGAGTGCAAGAGTTGGGAAGCCCCGTATTTGCGACGGTCCAAGTGGCTCCCTTATCGATGGTCTTATAAATTCTTCCTTTGGATGTTGTAAACCAAAGCGTATTTCCAACAGCATCGTACAAGTTTGTCACACCAGTTTCGCCGGAAAGATTAACAGGAATGTTGGAATAGGGCACCCGCGTCCAGGTATTTCCACCGTTTGAGGTAGTATATATTACAAATCCATGGCTATTAGGATCGCCCATAGCCACACCATCATTTTCGTTAAAGAAGTGGACAATGTCGGCCCAGCCACCATCCGCACCGAAAGAAGCGGTAGACTGAATGGTCCAATTTATTCCACCATCGGTAGTTTTCACAATGTAACCTCCTGTAGCATTTGTAACTGGAAACATACAGGCATAGCAAACGGTATCGTTCATAGGAAAAATATTGGCCACGCCATAATCACCTGATCCAGTAAATGAAATGGTGCCAGGTGTCCAATTAATACCACCATCAGTGGTTCTAGTGAATTCGCGGATATAAGAAGTTGGTGAATTCCAATCAAGGGCGATTGCCCATACAATCATAGGGTCTACAATGGCAATTTGGTTTACAGCTCTATTGGGGTTTGTGAACCCGGTGTTTTGCTTAACCCAAGCAGCAGATGCCCCACCAACACTAATGTATCCAGAGATTGTTTTGATATCATTACCATCGGCATTCGTAACAGTAAGTGACACAAGATACGAACCTTTAGTGTCATAGGTCACCTGAGGATTCTGATCGGCTGATGTAGAAGGGGTACCTCCCTCAAAATACCACTTCCACGAGGTAGGACTATTGGCTGACTTATCGGTAAATGTTACAGGTGTATTCACATCAGGAATTGTTGTACTTGCCGTAAAACTAGCTATTGGAGCATTTGACGAAGGCTTAATCCTTACAATTACTTCATTATTATAGTTAAACTTATAAGATGTTGTTGGATTCAAAGCCCCTATTGGATAATATCCATTCGCATATCCCGACCAACCCCAGTTGAAATGGAAATTGTTATAGCTATCATAACCATCGCAAACAAAGGCGTGGCCTTCTGTACCATTATCACCAGCATAATAAACTGGTCGTTGCGCATCAAGCTCATTCTTAATCATCAAAATCCAGTTGTCGGTTGTAAAGCTACCTAAGGACTTAATTTCTGCAGTTGGGGAATATGAAAAATAGTTTATTAAAGCTGCTGGAACATCCCCTGAAAAGGCACCAGAACCATCAGCTCCATAAGCCATATCAACAGAAACACCACATTCATACATGAGCGTTGCTACATCAATGTTAGTATCAGCAATGTAGTTTGGCATATTTGCCCAATTAAATGTAGTTGAACCAAAATCGGCTGACAAACTTCCATATGTTAGGTCTGTATATGTATGTGATCCATTGCCTTGATTTGGATAGTTCCAATACTTCATAATTTGCGCCATTGTTGTGGCAACACAACCGGTGTACGCATGTTTACATATTGTTGTTGCACTTGGATCAGAAGGGCATAGCTGGTTATAGTAACACCCTTGATCCCACGTGGTAGTAATTAAAGGAGCAACAGCACCTCTAGTTGCAGAAAATTGTCCATTCCTAATCTTATTCCATTCGTTTAAGGTCTGAGTATTATCAATGCGCTTTGCTACAATATCTGAAATCTGGCCTTTATAGCTATTTAACCAATCCTGTGCGTTAATCGGCACATTATCCTTGTCGAAAATGGAGGTGGTAGAGTAGCCTAATATTGGGGTAACAGCATCATCTGCTGCTACAATAACGAATCCTCCTCCCTGAAAAGTAAAAACGTAAAATTCCGGTGCAGTGCTACCCTTGTATACTATTGCATCGGAAACGGTATTTACACTCCTAGAAGAATAGTGTTGAAAGAAAATTTCTGCGACAGCTTGGGCCGATTCTAAGCTGACTGGATTAGCCTTTAAGCAACTATTTACGCCCAACAGAATTATGGAGAAAATTAAAGTGATTCTTTTCATAACGGTGTAATTTGTAGGTTGATTGGTCTGCTATAAATGGGATAAACTCAAAATCGATACAATTAGTTGACAATAATAGGTATTTTATACTTATTTCGAAATTAGAAGAAGTTTATTAAGTCGATCAGGTCATTACAAACGTTTTATACGCTAATCATTAATCTAATGGTTGTTATAATTTTCAACCTGATTGAAAAATTCCTTGCTAAAGTTTACCAAGTATAGCTTGGTTGTTGCCCTTGTAAAAGCGGTATACAACCATCGTAGAAAATCAATGGATAACATCTCCTTCGTAAAGTAGCCATGGTCAATAAATACCACCGGCCACTGTCCTCCTTGAGCCTTATGGCAGGTAATGGCGTAGGCGAACTTAACCTGCAGCGCGTTGTAAAAGGGATCCTCCTTAACTTGAAGCCACTTTTTTTTTCGTGAGGTAGTGGCTGCGTAATCCTCATTAACACCGGCATACAGCAATCTACTTTGCTCATATAGTAAAGAGGCAGACTCTGAAGTAAGCGTATCGATGATAATCTTGGCATCAAGCTCAAGATCATTATAATCGGGAAAACGCAGCCGAACATCTGCAAACGTTAGCCCATAGCGCTCTTCATAACGCCCTATCTTCTCTACCACAGCAATATCCCCATTGGCAATAAAATCCAATTCCTTTAGTGCTATCGTCCAGAAGTAGTTATTTTTCACAACCATCAAAGAATCACCGATCGAAAGTTGCTCCTCCCGATAAAGAATCCGTTGACGAATACCACTATTATAGACGTTGGCCCGCTTGTTCGACCGTGTAATAACCACCACCTGATCTCGCCCATACTTTCCGTAGCTTGATTCGAGCAATTCAATAAGGTCTCCACCCGATACTGAACTGACATCATCATAATCCACATTGAACCTCGGCATAGTTGCACTATTGGCGGTTACCAGCTGCCGAATGGCAGTAGCATTGGCTAGGATTCCGGAATTTGCTTCCTGCCGCACGACCTCAGTGAGCCTAGCGTATAGAACCTTGCCAAAGGTGGTCATCGTATTGTTGCTTAAGGCCGGACTTTTATCCATTCCCACCGGTGGCAGCTGGGCATCGTCACCCACGAGCAGCAGCTTACAATTTTTTCCCTGCTGAACATACTCAACCAAATCACGCAGAAGGTTACCAGAGCCAAAAAGTGACTGCTCCGCATTTTGGTCGGAAATCATGGAGGCCTCATCAACAACAAAAAGAGCATCGCTATAGGTATTATAGCTCAGCGTGAAAACACTTTGCACATCAGCCGCTACCTTCTGCCGGTAAATCTGTTTGTGAACCGTAAAAGCTGGTTTACCTGAATAGAGGGAAAATACTTTTGCAGCACGACCTGTTGGCGCAAGCAGTACAACACGTTGTCCATACAACTCGAGTACCCTTACCGCCGCACTAATAGCCGAGGTTTTACCAGTACCTGCATATCCATTCACAACCATAATGCTGCAACCCTCCTCCCCTGAAATAAACAAGGCCAGCATTTCAAACATCTCTTGCTGACTCGCAGTTGGTGTGAAAGGCAACTCTGCAATAAACAGGCTAGTAAGATGATTTTTTAGCATATTCTTCAGAAATCAATATATAAAGGAAGAGGGAATAAATTTTTTTTTAAATTTGCAGGCAAACATAACCTAATTCTAGAGAAATGAAAAGAGCTGTTCAAATCTTCCTGCTTTTACTAATAGTATTCCTTGGTTATCTTATTACAGAGAGTATCAATCAGCCTATTAAGTTTAAGAATGAAAAGGATAGAAGGGACAATAGAACAATCCAACGTCTCAAAGACATTAGAACTGCAGAAGTTGCGTTTAAGTCAAAGTACGATCGCTATACTGGTAGTTTCGATACTCTAATCAACTTCGCAAAGCGCGATTCATTCGTTGTTGTTAAGCAGATTGGATCTGAGGAAGACTCCATAGCCGTTGCAAGGAAGTTGATTGTTCGAGAAAAAATTAAAATCAGTGTAAGGGATTCTCTATTCAAAAAAATTGACGTTGACTCGTTGCGATTTGTTCCCTACACTGGAGGACGCAATCAATTTGAGTTAGCCGCTGGCGTTCTAGAAACCGCCTCCAAGGTAAAGGTCAAGGTTTTTGAGTGCAAGGTGCCATACGACATTCTCTACTGGGGCCTAGATCGACAACTTATTGTAAACATGAACGAGGAGAAAAAAGCACTTGATCAGTATCCAGGATTGGAGGTTGGATCGCTTAAGGCGGCTACCAATAACGCAGGCAACTGGGAATAGAAATTTATTAACGATGCAAACTATTGAGTTAGTCGACGAAACATACGACATCAATACTATAAATACATATTGTCTGTCCATCCGGGTTAGCCTGGATGGACTTTCATTTTGTATTGCCGACAAGCAACAAGAAAAGATTGTGGCTTTTAAGCATTACCAGATCAATAGCGCCGTTGACAGCGAAGACTTAGCAATAGTTGTAAATAAGTTACTGCAAGATGAACAATCCCTGCCAAAACATCCTATTAAGGTAACCATTCTATACGTGTCACCCAATTACACCCTCGTTCCGGAAGAACTTTTTGTGGATACGAAAGCAAAAGAATTGCTTTCCATTACCCACCAGCTCGACGAACTTGACGAAGTACATTTCATTAAAATAGAAGAGCCAAAGGCCATGCTCATCTATGCATTTCCATCCACACTGGCCCGCAAGGTTAAGTCGGTATTCCCTACCGCATTGTTAATGCCCCAAGTCTATCCATTTTTGAACCGGCTTCGTGAAGAAAAGTTCAGCGAAATACCTTTTGTTGGGATTCACGTCAATGAGAACTTTTTCGACCTTGCAATTTATAGTAAGAAGAACCTTCAACTCCTCAATTCCTACACGTACAAATCCCCAAGCGACGTTCTGTTTTTTCTTGCTAACGCACTTAAAACTCTTGGACTTGAGTCCGCAACCATTTCCGTTGCCGGTGCCACAGAGGAGGGAATGGCCATTATTCCAGCACTTAAAAAGTTTTACCCACAAACCTTCAACGATCCATTTTCGGGAAACTTTACGCTAAGCTATAAGATTCGAGACCATGTAAAAGCTCGTTTTTCTAACTTGTTCTACAGTACCTCATGCGAATAATTAGCGGCAGCTACCGAGGAAAAACCATAAATCCTCCAAAAAATTTTACGGCTAGGCCTACCACCGATATGGCAAAGGAGGGCTTATTCAATATTCTTGCCAACAATTTCGATTTTGAAGAGATAACCGTTCTTGACCTTTTTAGCGGCTCCGGCAGCATCAGCTATGAATTTGCCTCGAGAGGGTGCCCCGATATTGACCTTGTGGAACTAAACCCAGTTCACTATGCCTTTATTGCTAAAACAGCCAAAGAGTTGGGGTTTAGCCAGATTCATCCAGTGAAGCACAATGCTTTTCAGTTTCTAAAATTCTGCAATAAGCAGTATAACCTCATCTTTGCTGATCCACCTTACGACATTGCTGGGATTGACCTTATTCCACAACTGGTGTTCGAAAATAATCTTCTTGCTGGTGATGGATGGTTGATCATTGAGCACTCTGAAAAATACAGCTTTAACCTCCAACAAAATTTTCTGGAAACACGAAAGTACGGCAAGGTTAACTTTTCGATTTTTGCTGTAAAAGCCCACTAATTAGCCGGTATTTGGCAACCATTTTGCCATTCGTCCTAAAGGCTTGTCATTGTTGATCCTTCAGCGATTGACAAAGAATGAATCCCTATGCCATTGATTTTCCTACAATACTGGTAACATAAAAAGAACAGGTAGCCAATGTATTAAAACAACAAAGCCCTCAAAAAGAGGGCTTTGCGGTCCGGACGGGACTCGAACCCGCGACCTCCGCCGTGACAGGGCGGCATTCTAACCAACTGAACTACCGAACCAATTCGTTCTAACCGCTTGCTTGTT
>DATKTT010000246.1:0-3733 GCA_035530955.1 Williamwhitmania sp.
TCCAGATGTTGATAAGTCTGAAAAAGTACCGCTAAAAAAAGAAGAACCTGCAACATTAGGTTCTCCGACATTACTGATCCTTGTCATTAAAACTTCATGGTTCACTTTATCTTGAATCTGTTTTAATTCCCAATCGGATTGCTCTTTAATTAATTTCTTTAATTCCTCATTCTCATAGGTTTTTGCTTTGATTGCGCTATGAGTAGAATTTTCAATTAAAGTACCTTCGGCATCAATTTCTTTCTTGCGAAAATTAAAATAATCTTTATCCTCAAATTTTACTTGGTTGTAATATTCCTTGATAGTTTTTAGTTGTTCTTCTGCTGTTTTCTTGTCGCCATTTGAGTTACCACCTGGCATCATTTTTTTACCAGTGGGATTAAGATTCGCTAACGAAGTTTGCTTTTGAATAAGTGCTGTTATTGCATCTCCGGCTTCTTTGAAGTCATCTATCATTGACTTACCACCCAAAATAGCCACGTTACCAGCGCCAGCCCAATTACCCGTCATTGCCTCAGCAATAGAGGCTCCAACTGTGCCTATCAATGTTCCAACTTCTCTTAATGTAGTCCATGCTACAATCGCAGCAGCAGCCACTATCTTTAATGCAGCACCCAAACCAGCAAAGGCAGTTGTACCACCCTCAACATCACTTTTTACAAAAGTTGTTATAGCCTCTGATATATCAAGAAGCGCAGGAGCAAGAGCCGAACCTAATTCTTTTCGCACATCGTCAAGTTCATTATGAAGGTTTTTCATTTTACCTTCATAAGTGTCAAGTTGTGCAGCGGCTTGCCCACCGAACAAATTAGAAACACCCTCTGTTATTGCATTTAATCTTTCTGTTTGATTAGAAGTTTTCCCAATCATTATCCCGTATCTTGAGAGTGCATCAGTTGAACTTCCAAACGTCTTAGCAACCAATCTACCGGCAGCCGATAAACTAATTCCATTACCAGATGAAGCCATACCAGCGGCAAAATCTAAAGTCGCCTTTGTTAATTGTTTAATGACTTCTTGATTTTGTGTGTAAGCTCCGATTTGAGCCATTACACTAACAATATCTTCATCAGCGAAAGCAGTAGTCTTTTGAAGTTGCTGTGCATAACTAAGAAGTGCTTTAGAAGACCCGCCAACCGCAGTATCAAGTCTCTCAACTTGAGCCTGAAATTTCCCAAAAGATTTAACAGAGTTTTCTACAAATCTATATAGTTCCATTCCTGCAAAGAATAGACCCATACGAGCAACCCATCGCTCGATATAACCAGTAAACCTATGAAAACCAGCCTCTGACTTTACAAGCGAAGCCGTAGATTCTTCACCGACAATCTTTAATTTAGTTAACTGGAGATTTACGTCTTGAATTTGAGTTTTAAGATTGCGATAACCAGCAAGGTTAGAAGCGGTTCTATCGGTAAGATTTAATGATGCTAAGAACTGCTCTTGCTTGATTGTTAAATCAGCAAGCCGAGTTTTTAGTTCTTGTACGGTTAAATTAATGCCATCGAAACCTTGTTTGGCTTGGTTAGCACCATTCAGCCCAATATTTATGTCTAAATTTCTATCCGGCATTTATTTTCTGTGACTTCCTATATTCCTGTTCAATCCAATTATCTACTTTCTTAAAACAAAACCTTTTTAATATGTCTTGATAATCAGTGTCCCAATTCTCTTTTTCCTCTAAGATGTTATTTGAGACACTATAAACCATATAATCATAGTTATATTTTTCAGGAAGGGAAGAAATCAGAGCATCGAAAATATGTGCATCTGCTATTCGGAAGTCGTCAAAGTCTCTGTTGATTGAGTTTGCGGCTTCGACCTTAAAAAAAAACTTACTAAAGCATCCTCTACTTCAAACAAATCAACTTCACCTAAATCATCATCTTTGAAATCCGATTCAAATAAAGTCTCAATCAGTAGTCTACTTTTAGCTTCGTCTTTCATTATATCAAAAAAATTAGCAGAAGCTTTGTCTGCATCCGTTCTAAAATCAATCTGCAATGAATCAATTATTTTTAACCGTCTGCAAGTCAATCGATTTAGATTAACGGTTTTATTCGGCAATATCTTAAATTCTCGATCTCTTGAAAATCTTTCTTCCATAAAAATTATGTCTCTGAAATTGCGTAAATACCATTAGCAGCAATAACGACATCAGCCGTTGCATAAGCATTATCAGGAAAATCTGTTAAGTGTGCAACCGTTATAGCAGCGGTATTGTTTATCATGTGAATTTCAAACGGTATTCTCTTAGTCCCGGATGTTAAATCAATCTTTGGAACTAACTTTGCCTTAGCATACCAGATTTCTTGATGTACTCCGTTGACCAAACCATTGTATTTATAAATACGGTAGAATTGATCTCTAACGGTATCTTTCAAGAAATTGATTAAAGCCATATCCGATTCCATGAGCAAACCAGTTAAAACAACCTCACGCACATCAAGATTAATCGCTGCCGTGTTACCTGTTTCATCAGGCTCTTTCTTAACTGTGGTATCATCTTTATGACTGAAAGTTTGTATTGTACCTATATCAATCCAGGGAGGTGTTTCAGTGATGCCATCGGCACTAACAGGACATATTTTAAGATAACCACCACCATGAATGGAAATCGCACCAGTATTTTTATAAATTGTATCTGACATTTAAAACCTCTTATTTTTAAGTTTCTGTTAAAGCGTAATAACTACCTGCTGCAATTACAGGAGGCGCAGCGTAAGCACTTGCCGGAGCTGTTGCGAAAGTAGTAGCCGCACTAACAGGCAGAAAATGAATTTCAAAGGGGATTCGTTTTGTCCCAGAAGTCAAATCAATTTTAGGCACGAACTTGCATAAGGGAAACCAAGCTTCTTGTTTCTTCCCATTTACAATACCTAAATATTTATAGGCTCTAAAGAATACATCCCTTGTTGAATCCTTCAAAAAGTTAATCAATGTGGCGTTCGATTCCATTATCGTTCCGGTTTCAATAACATCTCTAACATCTAAATTGACAGCGGCTATATTGCCGGTTTCATCGGGTTCCTTCTTAACTGTCGTGTCGTCTTTGTGTGAGAATGTCGCAATAGTACCAATATCAACCCAGGGCAATGTTGGGGTTTGTCCGTCTGCCGTGACTATTTCAACCGCCAAAACACCACCACCGTGTATAGCAATTGCACCCGGACTTTTCAAAATTGTATCTGCCATAATTTCTCCTACTCAATTAAAAAAAACTGAAAAGTACCTATCGAAGTTTGATTAGTTATTTTTTCAGTTTGAAATTTTGCATCATTTATTAAAATCAATCCACTACCGTCAAGACTAACTCTTAGTGATCTAAAAGCTTCAAACTTAGTATCGCGTTCATCATCATCTTTAGTAATGTATTTTACTTGCATTTCGTACTGCCGAGTATGCCCATATTCTTCAAGTTTATCAGTAATTCCAACTGGATATAAAGTATAGAAATAATCCAGTTGAGAGGTCGAAGTCTCTTTAATATCCATTATCTTTGGAATCTTTTTATATCCCAAAGTCAGTAGTGTTGATATTAAATCTGTCTTCGTCATCTTGAAAAAATAACCTGTCCTACCCGTACGGTTTCAGAATCATCAACTACACCGTCATCATCTTCATCATAGGTTGCAGCCATTGAGCCTATTTCAGCGTCATATAATTCCTTGTAATATTGTCTTTTAATATCGAAAGCATCACCCTTCTGCATAAAAAAAGAATTGTATATTAT
>DATKTT010000247.1:0-11011 GCA_035530955.1 Williamwhitmania sp.
ATTTTTGCACAACTTTTACGAATAAAATCGATACAGAAGCATGGGAAGAGCGTTTGAATACCGGAAAGCACGCAAGATGAAGCGCTGGGGCAATATGGCCCGAACCTTCACAAAGTTGGGAAAAGAGATAGCCATGACCGTAAAATCGGCAGGGCCAGATCCAGCAAGCAACCCCCGCTTGAGAGTGCTGATTCAAAATGCCAAGGCAGCCAACATGCCCAAGGAAAATGTGGAGCGTGCTATTAAAAAGGCCTCATCAAAGGATCAGGCTGACTACAAGGAGATAGCATACCATGGTTACGGCCCCCATGGCATTGCCATTATTGTAGAAACTGCAACCGACAACCCTACCCGTACGGTGGCAAACGTGCGTAGCTACTTCAACCGGCTTAATGGAACGCTGGGAACCTCGGGCAGCCTCGACTTCATGTTTGAGCACAAGTGCTTTTTCAAGGTTAAGGGCAAAGAGGGGGTTGACCCCGAAGGGCTGGAACTTGAGTTGATAGACTTTGGTGCGCAGGAACTATTTGTGGAAGATGACGATATCGTTATTTATGGCGAATACGAAGCCTTTGGACCACTCCAGAAATACTTGGAAGATAACGGTTTCGAAATCGTGTCCGCTGAATTTGAGCGCATCCCAACCGATACCAAGGAGCTTAACGAGGAGCAGATGGCAGATATCGAAAAGCTGCTCGCCCGTTTCGAAGACGATGAGGATGTGACCAACGTTTTCCACAATATGAAGCAGGGGGAATAGAATTAAAGAAGTTAGAGGAAGTTGGAGAATTAAAAGAATTCCACCACCCGTAGGGGCAAATATTTTTCGCGCAATGAACAACCCTAGAAAGGAGATAGCCCATGGCTAAAGCCATGGGTTAAAAGCCCCCGTAATCGCAGGCGGTGCTCGAACCTACGATGTTCAATACACCACCCATACCCCGCACCGCAACAACCGAAAGGTCTTTAGCGCACCATCATTTTCAAAACATGTCAACCCACTGGCGAATTCCCAAATCAATATATTTTCGAGCTTTATCCCACACCGAAATAGCAAACGAGTTTGAAATAAGATTCTGCCACCCGTTCCGGGTTTTCTGTTTTGTTTTATTGCCGTTTTCTATAATCATGCCAGCCCTTCGGGCTTAAAACTTCTTTGGCCAACGATCCCAATCCCGAGGGGATGTTAGTATGGTAGTAGAGGGTTTCAACCCCCGGAAAGGAAACAAACCAAGAACATAAGGTGCTCGAACCTAAGATGTTCAATGCACCACATATTCCCTGCACCGCAACAACTGAAAGATTGAAAAAGAAACGTTAGTCTGAAATCGTAGCTAATCGGAGATCGGACCTTTGCCGGACTAAAGAACACAACAGTTGGTAGTGACGCAAAATTTTGCATTTCTTTTTTATTTTGAAAAAGATCATCCTAATTGTATTCAAACAAAAGAGGGGCAACCTGTTGGCCGTCCCTCCATTGGAATATCAATTAAATGTGCTATTTCTTTTTCTTCTGCTGGGATCGTGCCATGTCATCGAGCCGCTGCTGAAACTTCGACTTAGTCACCACCTTCTTGCTATTTTCCCTTAGCTTAGCCAGCAATGCTTCGTCGTCCACAAACCTGCGAATAAAGTAGGTTTGACCCAAAGTTACCATATTGGAAAGGAAGTAATAGTAGCTCAACCCAGCGGAGTAGTTGTTGAACCACCCAATCATCATGATTGGCATTAGGTAGAGCATCATAAACTTCATACCCGGCATTTGAGCATTGGAATCGCCCATCTGCGTGTAACTCATACGAGAAGTCACAAACAGTGCACCAGCCATGAGCAAGGTAAACAAACTTACATGGTCGCCATACAATGGAATATTGAATGGCAGATGGTATATGGAGTCATACGATGAAAGATCGTCGGCCCAAAGGAAACTCTGTTGACGAAGTTCTATGGATGCCGGGAAGAACCGGAACATTGCAAAAAGGATGGGGAACTGCAGCACCATGGGCAAACAGCCGCCCAATGGGCTCGCACCCGCCTTTTTATAGAGCGCCATTACCTCCTGTTGTTTCTTAAGAGCCTCGTCCTTCTTTGGGTATTTCAGATTAATCTTATCAACCTCGGGCTTGAGCACCCTCATCTTTGCAGAAGAGAGATACGACTTATAGGTCAATGGGAATAATACCAGCTTAATGGCGAGGGTAAGGATCAAAATAATTAGCCCGTAGTTAGTAAAGTAGCGTCCAAGGAAATCGAAGGATGGAATAACCACATAGCGGTTGATCCACCTGATTATCCAGCTACCAATTGGCACCACTTTTTGAAAATCGTGGCCATAGGATTTAAGGGTGTTGTAGCCGTTTGGTCCAAAATAAAACTGAAGGTTAATTGGCTTGTTATCCTGTGGACTATAAGGAATCGTAAGATCAGCCTTAAAATGCTTAAGCACAGTATCCTTTAGCGAAGGATTGTTAGTGTAGGCAAGAATAGCATTGCTAAAGCCACCTTCCGAAACAATGATTGATGAAAAGAACTGCTGCTTGAATGCCATCCATTGAACCTTGGTGGAGATGGTTTCACTCTCACTGGCCTTACGAGGACTCAACTCCTCATATTCATTGGAGGTGAACATATACCCTATGGTGGTATAGTTATCCTCATTCTCTGCTCCCTTTTCTACATGGTAAACGTCGGCCTCCCACTTCAAATCGATACCGGTGGTCTGTGGGGAGATATACTTATCCATGTTGACCATGCTTATCTGGTAGTCGACCATATAGCTACCGGGACGCAAGGTATACTTGTACTCCATGTAGCTGTTATCGGCTATATTTAAGCGCATGGAAACCGATTTTGCACTATCGCCCTTCGCAACCGATATATCACTCTGATCTGAATCAGTTGAGAAGTAAAAGTTTCCCGTCTCCACCGACTCCTTCAAAAACAGGTTTAGGCTAAACTTCTCGCTCTCTCCACGAAATAGGATTAGCGGCTTGCCTCCATAAGTTTTATATTTTTTGAGCTCAACGGAATAGATTTTACCACCCTTATTGGTCAACGTAATCTTAACCAAGTCGTTTTCTAGAGTAATAAACTTCTCCTTACCAGTAAGCGCACTACCCATCTCACCAAGATTTTGGCTTACGCTGGCCTTATATACGCTATCCGTTTTGGCAGTTTCAGCGGCTTTTGCAGTGGCAGCATAAGCTGTATCGCCAGCTGCATTGGTTGTTGAGTTCACAGGGGCACTTAGGGCAGCAATAGAGTCGAGGCGGTGCTTTTCAGCAGCAAACTTCTTCTCCTGCTTCCCGTTGTAGAGACTAAACCCAATTAGAATTATCCCAACGGCAACAAGTCCATAAATTGTATTCTTATCCATCTGAAGTAAATATCCTAATTAAACAAATTTTATGCGTAGAAGTTCCTCACTTCAACCCAACGAGAACTGAAAGAAAGGGCTACCAACTGAGCGCAGCCTTTACAAAATCGACGAACAAAGGATGCGGGTTCACCACGGTACTCTTGTATTCCGGATGAAACTGAACGCCTACAAACCAAGGATGATTAGGTAGCTCAACCATTTCAACCAGTCCGGTATCGGGGTTCATTCCTGAGGCAACCATTCCGGCACCAATAAAGTTGTCGAGGTATTCATTGTTAAACTCATAGCGATGACGATGGCGTTCAAATACCTCCTCAACGCCATAGGCTTCAAATGCTTTTGTGTTTTTAGAAACCACACAGGGGTATGCTCCCAAACGCATGGTACCTCCCTTATCGGTAACATTTTTTTGATCTTCCATGAGATCAATTACCGGGTAGTTAGTATTCCGAACCATCTCGGTGGAGTTGGCATCGGCATAGCCAAGCACATCGCGTGCATATTCAACCACCGCACATTGCATTCCAAGGCAGATACCAAAGAATGGAACCTTGTTTTCTCTCGCATACTTGGCAGCAGCAATCTTTCCTTCGATGCCCCTATGCCCAAATCCTGGTGCAACCAAAATGCCTTTCATATCCTTGAGCAGGTCGGCAACATTCTCTGTTTCTAACTTTTCGGAATGAATGAGCTCCAGCTTCACTTTACACTCATTGGCGGCACCGGCATGCACAAAGGCCTCAATAATGGACTTGTAAGCATCGGGCAACTCAACATACTTACCAATTAGGGCAATTTTCACCTCCTGTTTGGGGTTTTTGAGCTTGGCTACAAATTGCTTCCACGCCTTTAGTTGTGGCTCTTCCCCCAAAGGTAAATTTAGCTTATGCAGCACCGTTTTGTCAAGGTTTTCCTTGAGCATAAGTAGTGGAACCTCGTAGATGGTAGAAACATCGATGGATTCAACCACCGACTCGCTTTCAACGTTGCAGAATAGCGCCACCTTTTTCCGAAGGTCAGGTAGCAGCGTATGCTCCGTGCGCAGCACCAAGACATCGGGCTGTATTCCCAACTCCAGCAGTGCCTTAACCGAATGCTGCGTGGGCTTTGTTTTCAGCTCACGAGAGGCAGAGAGATAGGGCACTAGCGTTAGATGAATAACCAGTGCGTTGGTTGGTCCCAGCTCCCACTTCAGCTGACGAACCGCCTCAATGTAGGGAAGCGATTCAATATCACCCACCGTACCACCGATTTCGGTGATCACCATATCGAACTTATGCTTGGTACCGAGCAGCTTAATGCGGCGCTTTATTTCGTCGGTAATATGTGGAATAACCTGAACTGTTTTACCCAAGTATTCCCCTTTGCGTTCCTTGTTAATAACGGCTTGGTAAATTCTACCAGTAGTTACATTATTTGCTTGAGTTGTGTGAAGGTTGATAAACCGCTCATAGTGGCCCAAGTCGAGGTCTGTTTCGGCACCATCCTCCGTTACATAGCATTCACCGTGCTCATAGGGATTCAAAGTACCTGGATCGATGTTGATATATGGATCCAGCTTCTGAATGGTTACTGCGTATCCCCGAGCTTGTAAAAGTTTGGCCAACGAGGCCGAAATAATTCCCTTACCCAACGATGAGGTAACACCTCCTGTTACAAAAATATACTTGGTAGATTGGCTCATGTTATTGTATTTCTGATGTATTTAGCCTATTCATCCATTGAATCAATCAACCTAACCTTGTCCTCAAGCATTTTAATCTCCGCCCGAGCCTTTTCAACCTTGGCCTTTACGTCGCGAATCATGGCCTCGGCATTCTTCGACTTGGCAAAAAAGCCGATGTTGTTTTCCCATAGATGAATATCGCTCTCCAGCTGCTTAATGCGGATAAAGAACCGATCGCGCTCCTGCCGAACCCTTTTCTCCGATTTGGGCTGCGACTGATACGTCTCCAACTTGGTTTTATAGCGAATAAGATTGCGCTGCGACTCATCAATCTTAAGGTTTTCGAAGTGCACGTTTAGCGCTTGACGATACTCATTCTGAATACGCTCCTTGTCCTTAATGGGCACATATCCTATCTCGGACCAGCGGCGTTGAAAATCCTTCAGCATGCGGAAATTCTCCTCTGTATCCTCGGTAGGAACAAAGGCGGTTATTTCGGCAATGAGTTCCTCCTTCTGCTTTAGGTTGCCATCGTATTTGGAATCGATGGAGCTGAAATGCGCCCCCTTTGTTTGGAAAAACTTATCACAGGCAGCCCTAAATCGCCACCAAATTTCGTCGGAATGCTTGCGAGGAACAGGGCCTATTTCCTTCCAGCGCTTTTGCAAATTGATAAGGTCTTCGGTAGTCTTTTTCCACTCGGTGCTATCCTGCAATCCCTCTGCTTGAATGCAAAGATCGTTCTTCAGCTGTAAATTGTTATCCATCTCCTTGCGCAGCTCAAGGTAGAACTCGCGCTTGTTGCCAAAAAACTGGTCGCACGCTTTGCGGAAACGTTCGTAAACCTTGTTATTCTCCTTCTTGGGTGCAAAGCCTATAGATTTCCAAACCTTTTGCAGCTCAACAAGGTCCTTCGAGCGCTTGTTCCACTCCTTGTGGGTGGTAATAACCATGGCACCAAGCTCCTCAGCCTTTTCACAGAGCGTATTCTTGGCCTCAAGGTTAGTCTTCTGCTCAGAACGAAGCCGTTCAAAGTAATCCTGATGCTTTTTATTTATGGTAACCGTTGCCTCGCGGAAGCGATCCCAAAGGGTCTCCTTTACCTCCACGGCAACTGGGCCTATCTCTCTCCAAAGCTCATGGTAACGCTGAAGGGTTTTAAATGCCTCCATCACGTTGGATTCAAGGAGCAGGTCTTCAGCCTGCTCACAAAGCATGGTTTTGGCCTCAAAATTCTTTTTAAACTCTATTTCGCGCAGCTCCTTATTAATCTTCAGAAAATCGTAAAACTGCTCAACGGCAAAGTTGTAATTCTCGTAGAGATCGTTAACCCGTGCTTGGGGAACTGGTCCCAGCTCGCGCCATCTCTTCTGAAGCTCGCGAAACTTGCTATATACCTCGTTGAAGTTTTCCTGGCTCTCAACTAGCGATTTAATCTCATCAATGATTAACAGCTTAACCTCCAGATTTTTCTCCTTCTCCTGCTCCTGAGACATATTCTCCTGCGATCTCTTCTCCCGATATTGCTTAAGATATTCCTTGAGGTCGTTCTCGTAGGTATCGGTGGTATACTGGAATTCCTCAAGAACTCCACCCCCATCAATAAACGCTTTACGCTCCTTATCTACGTCGAACTTATGCCGCTTGTAGAAAGCAATTTTTATTCCATCTATATCCTTCCGAATACGTGTTGCCGTGCCTGTTTCCACCAACTCTTTGAGCGTGGCAATCAGCTCCGGTTTCGTCAATCCTGAGTACTCTTTTCCTATCGAAGAGTGAGAAGCCGTATCATCGTCGTCGTCACCCTCGTCATCGTCGAGCTCAGTGCTGGCTATGATTGCTTCCTCATCGGAGAAATCAACATGCTCGTCGTGAGTATGCTCTTCATGATCGTCGTGTTGCAGATCGGTCGCAGCGCTAGCTGGCTTCTTAGAAGTCGCTTTTGCAGGACGTTTAGAAACTGCCGGAGCCTCCACAATCTCAGTAGTAATTAACTCTTCAACAGGTTGATCGTCGTGTTGCAGATCAGATGGAGCGCTAGCTGCCTTCTTAGCGGATACTTTCGTAGAAGGCTTAGAAGTTGCTGGAGTTTCCTCCACATTCCCGGTGGAAGTTAACTCTTCAACAGGTTGATTGTCGTGTTGCAGATCGACGGCAGCGCCAGTTGGCTGCTCAGATGATTCTTCAGCAGAAGGCTCAACAGCTGCAGGAGTCTCCACATTCTTGGTGGTAATTAACTCTTCAACAGGTTGATCGTCGTGTTGCAGATCGGAAGCAGCGCTTGTTGGCTGCTCAGAGGATACTTCAGCAGATAGTTCAGAAGTTGCAGGAGTCTCCACATTCCCGGTGGTATTTAACTCTTCACCAGGCTGTTCTTCAGGAACAGAGTTTTTCATTTCGTTAGTTTCCATGAGGCAAGCTTTATAACAATAATGCGGGTAAACAGGTGGTAAGGAGTTTAATATACAATTTTTACTCTGCACCAGCCCTGTGAGCCCGGGGTCAACATTCAGCTGACGAAATTAACTATTTGTGAGTTAATACTCAAAGTTTTTTGGAAAAAACAGGAAAACAAGCCCAAATGATTTCGGATTATCAATAAAACAGGTTTGCTGTAACGCGAAAGGGTATTACTTTTGTACCAACTTCATGCATCAGAAAAAACATACTGTTTTCCAATGCGAATAGACATTGTAACCGTTTTGCCCGAGCTGCTCGATAGCCCGCTCAACAACTCCATCCCCGGAAGAGCACAAAAAAAGGGCCTAGCCGAAATTGTGGTGCATCCACTGCGCAACTATACGCACGATAAGCGTCGAACAGTGGACGATTATGCCTTTGGCCCCGATGCTGGAATGGTAATGAAGATAGAACCCATTTTTGAGTGCCTGAAGGAACTCCAGGCGGAGCGTACCTACGACGAAATAATTTACACCTCCCCCGATGGTGAGCTGCTCACCCAGCAGCTAGCCAACCAGCTGAGCACCAAAAAAAATCTGCTCATACTATGCGGCCACTACAAGGGAGTGGATCACCGCGTACGAGAGCACTTGATTACACGTGAGATCTCCATTGGCGATTACGTACTTACCGGTGGTGAGCTGGCCGCAGCAGTTATTGTGGATGCTGTGGTGCGCCTAATTCCTGGTGTGCTCTCCGACGAAACCTCAGCCCTCACCGACTCCTTTCAGGATAACCTGCTTGCCCCTCCTGCCTACACCCGCCCCGCTGAATTCAACGGTTGGAAGGTTCCTGAAATTTTGCTATCGGGCAACTTTCCTGAAATTGAGAAGTGGCAGATGCAGCAAGCCACTGAGCGCACTCAACGGCTAAGACCCGGCTTGCTGCAGGAGGATAACGAGGAGAAGTAGAGGACGTTAGAAGAAGTTAAAGAAGTTAAAGAAGTCAGAGAAGCTAAAACGGATGTTTGGACAAAAAACATTTCATTCTTTTCCATCTCACCTCAAAACAATAGAGCATAACCCCGAAGGGGCGACAATGTAATAGCCGGGGGTGTCAACCCCCGGAAAGGAAACCCACCAAGAACAAGCGGTGCGCACTCCCAAGGTATTCAATGAACCGAAGGAACCTCGCACCGCAATAACCAAAAGGTAAAAAAAGAGAAGTTATTCGGAAGCCAAACGGAAGGTATTCGGAAGGTAAAAGCCTACCACTGTAATCTCAAAACACATTTCGTACTAAAAATTAAACCCCTGAAAGGGTGACAGTATGGTAGCCGGGGTGCCAACCCCCGGAATCCAACAGCCACCATAAGCAAACGGTGCGCGCACCCTAGGTATTCAATGCACTGAACATACCCCGCACCGCAATAACCAAAAGGCATTAAAATGCTCTTACCCCCAAACAAGGAAAATTCATTCCATCCAAATCCCATTAAAATCTTCTATTACCGCAATTTTTAACAATCCATACCGATAAATTGGGAATGAATTTGCGCACAAAAATGGGAAACATACTTTACCTTGCGCCATAAAATTTTTAATTCTTGCAACACAAGCGCTATAATCCTCTTGTTCATTGCCATCAAACAAAGAAATAGATACAAAACATAATATTGACTTGGAATGAAAAAATTATTAAGTGGTAGATTTGGTGGGGTGTTCATGCTCTACCTCATTTTTATCTCCATCTCCTTTGTTACTCGTATAGTGCTCTTTGCTTACTCATTTTCGCAGTTCAGCAAAGGCCCTTGGGAAATACTAAAAAGTTTCACTGTAGGCGCCTTCTACGACACCATCGCCTACGGCTACTTCATGATCCCCTTTGTGATGGTTACGCTGCTCGTGCCCCACAAGCTGGCCTCGAAGAAAATCTCAAAATACCTAACCTATACCTTCTACTCCCTGGCTACCGTAATTTTGGTATACACCGCATTTGCCGAATACTTCTTCTGGGATGAGTTCAACGTTAAGTTCAACTTTATTGCTGTAGATTATCTGATTTACACCAACGAGGTGCTGGGTAATATTTGGGAATCGTACAACATTCCTCTGCTCATAGTTGGCATTCTGTTTATCTCCGCCAGCATTATATGGTTTGTCACCCGAAAGGGATGGCTTACCAAAGCATTGCAAAACGACGACAATTTTTTACAACGGCTGAAAACAGCAGGATTATTGATGATTATCCCGGTGTTTGGTCTGCTATTTGTAACGCAGCGCTGGAGCGAAATCAGCAACAATACCTACAACAAGGAGCTCTCCAAAAATGGTGTTTACTCCTTCTTTGAGGCGTTCAAGAATAATGAGCTCGATTACAACCAGTTTTACCTTATCGAAAATAACAAGAAGGCCTTTACCTACCTTCGCACCTTGCTGGCCGATAGCAGCTCGCATTTCATTTCGCCCGATGTGATGAACCCAGTTCGGATGAATACCGCTACGGGTGAGGAGAAACGCTATAACGTGTTCCTGATCACGGTGGAAAGTCTCAGCGGTGAATACATGGCCTACATTCCAAACACCTCGGGCATTACCATGCCGTTCATGGACTCGTTGGCCAACCAGTCGCTCTTCTTCACCAACCTCTACGCCAACGGTAACCGCACGGTTCGTGGACTTGAGGCCATCAACCTGAGCATTCCACCAACCCCAGGAAATAGCATTGTGCGCCGTCCAAATAACGAAAACCTCTACTCGCTGGGCTACATATTTAAGCAGAAGGGATATACCAACAAGTTCCTTTATGGCGGATATGGCTATTTCGACAATATGAATGAATTTTTCAGCAACAATGGATTTCAAATTATAGACCATAGTGAGCTTGCAGAAAACGAAATCACCTTTGCCAACGTGTGGGGAGTTTGCGACCAAGATATTTATGTACGGGCAATTAAGGAGGCCGACAAGTCGTTCCAAAAAGGAGAGCCATTCCTTAACTTCATAATGACCACCTCCAACCACCGGCCTTACACCTTCCCCAACGTAGGCATCAACTTCCCCAAAACTAGGCAAGGTGGCGTAATGTATACCGACTATGCATTGCGTTGGTTCTTCAACCACGTTAAGGACAAGCCTTGGTTTAAGAATACCATTTTTATTGTGGTGGCCGACCATTGCGGTGGTAGCGCTGGTCGCACCGAAATCCCGGTGAAGGAGTATCAAATACCGCTTGTAATGTATGCCCCCGGCATTATTGCTCCCCAAAAGGTAGATAAGCTCTGTAGCCAAATTGACCTCACACCTACCCTGCTGGGTATTCTCAACTGGAGCTACGAGTCCACCTTCTACGGTAAGGACATTATGAAGATGACGCCCGATCAGGAGCGTGCATTTATTGGCACTTACCAGAAGTTGGGCTACCTAAAGGGAAACAAGCTATCCATACTAAGCCCACAGCAGCGATTTTCCTTCTACCAGTTCGATCGCCATACAGGTGAAGAGACAAAGATGGATCCCGACACCACTCTGGAGCACAATGCAGTAACATATTACCAAACCGCTGAA
>DATKTT010000248.1:0-6712 GCA_035530955.1 Williamwhitmania sp.
GGTTCCATCGTAAAATCTTATTTTGCTGAGAAATTGGGCAAAACGAGGGAAGAGTTGGTAGTGGTTTCGGTTATGCCTTGCCTTGCCAAAAAATATGAATGTCAGCGTGACGAGTTTAAAGTTGATGGTAACCCCGATGTAGATTTGTCTATCTCAACCCGTGAACTTGCTCACCTCATTAAGGAATCGAATATAAATTTCGCCGATCTTGCTGAGGAGGATTTTGATCGTCCGATGGGTGAATCTACCGGTGCATCTGTAATTTTTGGAACAACTGGTGGCGTTATTGAGGCGGCTGTTCGTACAGCATACGAATTGCAAACTGGAAAGAAGTTGGAAAGATTAGATTTTACAGAGCTACGCGGTTTAGAAGGTATCCGTTCCGCAACGATCGACTTTAATGGGTTGCCAATTAACATTGGTATTGCGCATGGGCTGGGTAACGCTAGGAAACTATTGGATATGGTAAAAGCTGGCAAAACCAACTTCCATGCCATTGAGGTTATGGCATGCCCTGGTGGTTGCATTGGTGGTGGAGGACAGCCTCTTCACCATGGTAACTCATCAATCCTTAAAGCTCGACAGGAGGCACTTTACCGTGAGGATGCAGGTAAACCAATTCGTAAATCGCACGAGAACCCATACATTATTAAGCTTTACGAAGAGTATTTGGGAAAGCCAATGAGTGAAAAGGCACATCACTTACTGCATACCGCCTATTTCGATAAGAGCAAAAAGGATATTTTTATTTAATGTAAGGAGGAACGGTAAATGTCACATATAAAAATCGAACTGAAGAAAGAGGACGTCGCAAAGCTCAAGGAGATTTGTAAAGCGTTTAACAATGAATCGGGTGAGTTAATTAATGTGCTACACAAGTCTCAGGAATATTTCGGTTATCTTCCGGCTGAGGTTCAGGAGATCGTGGCCGAAGAACTAAAAATACCAGTTGCGAAGGTTTATGGCGTGGTAACTTTTTACTCCTTTTTCACCATGCTTCCCAAGGGACAACATCCCATTTCTGTTTGCACGGGTACTGCCTGCTACGTTCGTGGTGCTGAAAAGGTATTAGATGAGTTTAAGCGCATTCTGAGCGTAAACGTTGGACAAACCACTCATGACGGAAAGTTCTCTCTGAGCTGCCTTCGCTGTGTTGGTGCCTGCGGATTAGCACCAGTGGTAATGATTGGCGAAAAGATTTATGGCCGTGTTTCGCCTGATGGTGTCAAGGATATTCTCAAGGAATACGAGTAATTTTAACATCGTTAGATATTGGGGGGCTGCTGAATGCAGCCCCTTTTTTGTTAAAATGTGGTTGGAGATGGTAAATTGGCCTGATTCTTGTTAAAAGCAGAACATGATAGTTTAAACACTATTTGACAAAACGACTCGTAAAAGTGATATTTGTTAATTTTTACCATACGAATACTAAGTTTTGCGAATATTCAACCATGTTTTTTTTGCTTTTCCTACCATTAAGGGTAATTTCGTATAGAATTTTAATTGCATGACCATGTTTTCATCAGTATTTCTTATGGCGGAGAAGGGGGTTAACCGACTTGGAAAAGTGTTAGTTCCCACGTGGGTTGTGATGAATATTGATATTTTTTTAGGGCTAATGGCAATATTTGCCTCTTACCTGCTCCGGTTTAACTTTAATATTCCTTTTACTACACTCCAAAATATTACACTTGCAATAGTCCTTTACCTTTTTGTTCGCGTTTCATCGCTCTACCTGTTTGGTACCAATAAGATGTACATTCGTTATACCAGCATGAAGGACTTAGTTCGGCTAGTCTTGGCTATCTTTGCAGGCAATACATTCTTCTTCTTTATCAACTATGGCTATATATTGGTTTCAGGTAGAGGGTTAGTACCTATTTCCATAATATTAATTGATTTTTTTATTGCATCCTACCTGCTAATCGCATTTCGAATATTTGCAAAATTCATTATTCAAAACCTTCAGAGGGAGGCGAGCAAGCCAGTCATAAATGTATTGCTTTATGGAAGGGAGCATTTTGCTGTTTCGCTAAAGCGTGCCTTGGAATCTGACGTGGAATCAACTTACAAGGTTGTTGGCTTTGTGCACCATCATTCCAAGATTTACAAAAAAACTATAGAGGGGCTTAGTATTTTTGATCTTTCTGAACTCGACAACCTTATCTCGACCTTCTCGGTAGCCGAGCTGATTTTTGCCGATAATGATATCCCTGCGGAGTATAAAAATATGGTTGTTCAGAAATGTCTTAACCGCGGGGTTCGAGTAAAAAGTATCAAAAACTTTATAGCGTTAACTGGTGATAACACTCGCTTACCTCGGCTGAATGAAATCAAAATTGAAGATTTACTCGAGCGCGATCCTATACATTTAGATGTTCAGAAAATCTCCTCTTCTTTGAAGGGTAAGACAATACTTGTAACAGGTGCGGCTGGCTCAATTGGGAGCGAAATAGTAAGACAGGTTTTTTCCTTTAACCCAAGCCGATTGATACTGCTGGACCAAGCTGAAACTCCGATTTACTTTATCGAATTGGAGCTGAGGGGAAACTTCCCGAATCGTGCCGATCAAATTGAGGTGGTTGTGGCGGATATTACCGATTCTCTCATGATGCGGCACCTTTTTGAATCCCAGCAAATTGATGTTGTTTTCCACGCTGCCGCTTATAAGCACGTACCCTTAATGGAGAATAATCCAAAGGAGGCAATTAAGAATAACATTATTGGAACTAGGTTAATGGCCGACCTGTCCATGCAATTTGGTGTGGAGAAATTTGTTATGATCTCTACGGACAAAGCTGTTAATCCAACAAATATTATGGGTGCCACCAAGCGGGTTGCTGAGATATACATTCAGTCACTTGACGGTATTTCTCGAACGCAGTTTATTACAACCCGGTTTGGTAACGTTTTAGGATCGAATGGCTCCGTAATCCCCCTGTTTAAGAAGCAGATTGAATCAGGCGGACCGGTTACCGTTACCCATCCCGATGTTACCCGTTATTTTATGACCATACCTGAGGCGTGTCAGCTTGTTTTGGAGGCTAGCGTTATGGGCCATGGTGGGGAAATTTTTATTTTTGATATGGGCAACAGCGTCAAAATAATTGATCTTGCAAAAAATATGATTCGGTTGGCTGGCTATAAGGTTGGAAAGGATATTCAGATTATTTATACAGGTCTACGACCTGGGGAAAAACTTTACGAAGAGTTGTTAAATAGTGGTGAAAATACCTTGCCTACCTATCATTCTAAAATACTGAAAGCAAGTGTAATTAAAATGGATCATGGTGCTATTGCCAATCATTTGCATGCATTGCATAGCCGGCTTTCGGAGGATGCAGATAATTTTGTTCTTGTTTCAAAATTAAAGGATATTGTTCCTGAATACAGAAGCCAAAACTCAGTTTACGCTATTCTGGACAAGGAGCCTCATGCCGATCGTGGCGGAAAATTTAAGCGTACACCTATAGTTATTGCAGGGAGTAACTCTGGGGAGTAGCAAACTTATAGGCTCAAGTGTTGCTTCGATTGGTTCTGCTATTTATGCGCACTCAGCATTTTAGACAATTCAGCCAAATTAGAGGAAGGAGATGCTCACCTCTTTTAAAAACTTCTCCTCAAGAATCTTTGCCATACGCTTAATCACAGTTCTTCGAATTTCCAACTCAACAGGGAGGCTTGGGTCTTGATGCGCCTCGTTTATTCTTGTTCCAACAATAAACTGGATGTTGTCACTTTCAAGGAGAAGTTTTGTAATTAAATCTGCAGGCCCCTTGCCAAGCTGCGTTGTGTCATTGTAACCATCTAAAATTTCGTTTGTTTTTCCAAGAGTCAATATCCCTTCAGTTATCAAATCTGCTCCTTCCATATGAGAAACTGGAGGCAACTCGGGGTCTATAAACTCAAAGCTGTCCTCAATTGTTTGATTGAGTTCTCGAGCTAGGATATCGCTGGTAGTGGCACCGCAAATAATTTTCTTCCCATTGAATTCCCTGTATTTTTTTGCTAGTTTTTTGTCATTCTCCAAGTCGTATGGCGGACCAGTGCAAATGAGAAGTTTACGTGGCTCCCGGAAGTAGATAACTGCGCAGCTTGTATCGTCCTTGGAGTGGTAGCCATCGTTGACGTAGGCCATGTTAACCACCTTTGAGGATAGCTTTGTGGCTGATATGTCAGGTTCGGTTTTAACCATTCTGTGTGCAAAGGCGTTGGCGTTTTCAATTCCCCAACCGAATGGGTAATCTTCGGAGCCCATCCCCGATTGGGTAACCCCATCGCTCCATACGACAATACGGTCCTCCTTCTCAGGCTTAAAGGTGCAGCTTCGGAGCTCTTTACCCGCGTTTTTTTCGCTCTGTAGTATTATGCATTGCCATTGCGGATCGAAGGGTTCACTCCCCCGCATTATAAAGCACTGTGGATTGTCATACTCCAAAATCTGAACTTCACCATCATGTGCAATGTCTATAATGGTGAAGGTGGAGTAACTCATTTTTCGGATGCTACACACCGGTAAGGTGTTCATTATGATTTCAGCAATGGTATATACATCCTTGTGTTCCTTGGTAAAGTTCAGTGCCATGGTGGAGGTAAGTGTGGCGAGCATGTTGGCTTTTACGCCATGGCCCATGCCATCGGAAAGCACAACGATAGTTCTATCTTCCCCTTTTACACGCTGGGATAGAAAAACATCACCACAAATACGCTCTCCTTCGTGGTTTTTTTGCTGATAGCCAACTTCGATAAAAAACTGATTGTTCATAGCTATCTCTTGGGTCCTTCTTTGAATGCTTTAATAATTGAGTTGAGCATCTGCTCTGTTTCCGAGGCACCTTCGCCTAAAAGGAATCCAATATTTTGCACCATGGCCAGATTCTTATCGATAACGTCAGTTAAGCGCTTAAGAACCTCCTCCTTCCGAACTTCCGGTGCGTACATATCGCGTAGGATGGCACCCACAATGCTACCCTTTTTTATAGTAAACACCGAAATGTTTAGAAGCACCTCCTTGTAGTTTAGGTCGCGGTTCATAACGTCCTCCCCATTCTGTAGCACGTAGGAGAACTGGTTGTAGATGTTGTAGGGTAAAAGTGTTTTTAAATCGCCACCCACTAGACCCGGGATTATTTCACTGATTTCCAGCGCATCATCGCCAAGCAGGTCTATAAAGCTTTGGTTGGAGTGAACAATTTTCAGTTTCTTGTCAGCAATTACAACGGCTGAGGGAAGCTTTTGCAGCATAGCATTAACCGTTTCCATTGCCTCTTTGGCCGATTGCTGCTCCAGCCTTGATGTTTTTTCCGATTCGCGCAGGGCATCCTGGGTTTTGGCCAGCTTTTCATTGGTGGTTTTCAGCGTTTTGATGTACTCCTGCCGGTTTTTCAAGGTGTAGTTAAGGCACATATCGGTATGGGCCAACCCCTTTGAGACGGCAACTGCAAAATCGCGGCATGAGTCGTAACCACAGGCACCGCAGCCCGATTCTCGCTTGATAAACTCTTTGCCCACCACCTTGAGGACCTCTTTGATTCTCTCCTCCGATGGCTCCTGAATGCGCTGGTCATTGCTGGAATATATTGCGTTGAAGTCGTGGGTCAAGTGTTTGTCCATTGCCTTTTCCCATTTCTCCTTGTCGAATTTCTTAAGCCTCTTCTTAGCATAGTCTATGGTAATAGAGCGGCGAATGAACTGTCTCCCTCCATATGATGTTCCAGGACCCATGATACATCCTTCACAGTAAAAGAGGTTGAAATGGCGCCTGATGGAATCAACGTTTCCTTCAAACTCTTTCATGCTTTCCAATACGTTGTTTCTACCTTCGGTGGTAATAACCTGACCTGTAAGTAGATCTTCGCTTATATCTACGGCTTGAATTAGCCCATTGCTAATGGGGTATAACGAACCTTTGTAGCCTATTGGCCCATCGAATTCGGAAAATTCAAGCATGTTCTCATTGATCTTGAATTCTTGAAAAAGTTCTCTAAGCTCCACAAAGGTTAGCACTGAGTCAATTCTACCATCGTCGGGAAAAAGCAGTGCCTCGTCCTTATTGGCAATGCAGGGGCCGATGTAAACAACCTTTACATCGTCGCCATACTCCTTCCTAATCACTTTAGCGGTGGTTATCATTGGCGAGACGATGGGAGCCAGATTGCTGAGCAGGTTGGGATGAAATTTTTCTACAAGTTGAACAATTACAGGACAAGTGGTGGTGAGGTAGTATTTTCCGTTAAAATTTTCAAATAACTCTTTATACTTCTGAGCCACAAGATCTACTCCAAAGCTCACCTCGCAAACATAGGTAAAGCCCAACGATCGGATCATTTGCACAAATTTCCGATAGTCTGTTATGTCCACAAATTCACCCGAAATACTGGGCGCGCAAATTGCCGCCACCTTGTCGCCCGATTTTAGAATCTCCTTGGTCTCCTCCATCGACGAGCGATAGTCGATAGCCTCCACAGGGCAGATGTTGAGGCAGCTTCCACAGCCGATACACCTGTTGGATATTATGTGTGCAATATCCTCGCTGGGCTTTACTTCAATGGCTTTTACAGGGCACACCCTGACGCATGCGTAGCAACCAATGCAAGTGCTGTCGTTTATTGAAAAGAGCTCCATTTCGCTACTGTTTAATGCCAAATGCTTTGTTTAAAATTTCCTGAACCATGCTTGGTGTCACCTGTCTATACTCTATATCGTTTACCTT
>DATKTT010000249.1:0-11058 GCA_035530955.1 Williamwhitmania sp.
TTCTTCCGCATGGACTACATTACGCTTGGTTACTCTTTTAAAGATGTGTGGAACAGTAAGGCTGCAATTAGGCTATCAGCCACCATTCAGAACGCCTTTGTAATTACCAACTACAGCGGCATTGATCCGGAGGCTGCAACGGGAATAGACAATTATGGCTATCCTCGTGCCAGAACATTCTCGTTGGGGCTGAATATGAACTTTTAAGCGTGTAAAAAACAGAACAAGATGAAAACTATCGGACTAATTGGTGGGATGAGCTGGGAATCGTCGCTGGAGTACTACCGAATTATTAACGAAAAGGTGAAGGAGAAGCTGGGTGGTCTACACTCAGCCCAATGCCTAATGTACTCCGTGGAGTTCGACCAAATTCAGCACCTTCAGCATATTGGCGATTGGGACAGGCTCACCCAAATTATGGTTGATGCCGCCCAACGGCTAGAGAAGGGCGGTGCTGAATTCGTGGTAATCTGCACCAACACAATGCACCGTATGGCCAATGAGGTTCAGGCAAGCATCAGCATTCCCATCCTACACATTGCCGATGCAACGGCTCAGAAGGTTGCCGCCAAGGGCATTACCAACGTTGGGCTGCTGGGAACGAAGTTTACCATGGAGCAGGATTTCTACAAAGGGCGCCTCACCGAAAAGCATGGCATTGCCGTTACCATTCCCAACGAGGATGAGCGTAACAGCGTCCATGGCATTATTTACAACGAGCTATGCCTAGGCCAAATCAACCAACCATCGAAGGAGCGCTACCTGCAAATTATTGATGGTCTTGTTGCCAACGGTGCTCAAGGCGTAATTCTGGGCTGCACCGAAATTCCCCTGCTGGTGCATCAGTCCGATGTTACCGTTCCGGTTTTCGACACCACCCGTATCCACGCCGAGATGGCGGTGGAGTATGCGTTAGGGTAGGCTTGTACCGCACCAAAATAGATTCATCAACAGGTGGTTTTGCCATGTACTACTTTCAGCTTAGCTTATCCACAGGACTAACAATACAATGAAAAATAAGATTTCAATTTCCATTGCAGCACTTTCACTAGTAACAGTCGCTGTTGTCTATCTTGTTAAGCTAGACTGGAAAACAACATTTCCTCGTTTTGAGCCTTCCTATGATATGGATACCACTTTCACAAGTAAATGCGGTCAAAATTTGTTAAATAAACAGGTCGAAAACAATCTTAAACTTAAGGCTACATACTATCATCAGCATGATAGCATTTCCGTATATCAATATAAGGATTCTGCAAGTATTACGATAATAAAGAATGCCAACTTCACTAAAGAAAGTATTGCCAACATTCTTTATTCTGGTTACCCGACGAATTACCTTAACCTAGACCCCGTAGCTCTTATAGAACACATTTGGAGGGACAGTACTTTCATTAGCTTTAATCCTAACAAAGGTGCCGGTGATCAACTGATTTTTAAAATAAGCCCATCAACCAAGGTTGGTGAAGTTCAAAACGTTAACAATCTTAGACAATTTAGTATTACTGGGGACTTTATATCCATTTCAACAGGAAATTCTATTGGCTTTTTAAATCTCACTCTAAACAAAAAGGGTGCAAAAGAAGAGCTGTTATTTAAGCAGTTAGACAACACAGTTTATCTGATTATTATTGCACAAGACAATAATGACTCAAAAGACTATGGCAAAGAATTACTAAACCAAAGAGAAGATGAGTAGCAGTGAGAATTTTTCTGCCTCCGGAACCATCAGCTTTGAGGCCTTTTTTGAAGCGATTAAAAATCATAGTAGATATACCACACGAAAATCAGCTGGATTTATTGTTTTTCAGGTTGTGTGGTTTTTCTTTTGTGCCTACGAAATAGATCAGATAAAGGATATGGGAATTTTAAGTTTTATACTAATTTTTATCACGGCCTATATTGGGTTTATGTTGGTAATAAGACTCGTTCTGTTTATGGGCTTCCTAAAGCCATTTAGTAGGCGTGGTTGGATGCGCAAATATAAAACTAGCGATATAAATATTCGCCTTACCTATAATGATGGATTGTTTGTTTTAGAAAAGCCTTCTGTTGACCCGACACCGATAAACCCAATGGAAATATCCACTATAATTGTTGGTAAGCAAGCCACTGTATTAATAGGAAAATCGAAGAAACTATTTGTTGTATCAAACGATGTTGGTAATGAATTCAACAAGCTGTTTCATGAGCATTGCAAGTCGGCAATTTGGGTCAATTATAATAATGGTAAATAAGGAACAGTGACCATCCATAGTTGGGACAGATATTCATTTCAACACTTCTGCCTTTGGAATGTATGCGAGAATTTGAAAATTAATCGATTTGGAGATCCGCCATTGGGCGAACAAATTTTGAAAATGATGGTGCAGCTATCACCCGATTGTTATTGCGGTGCATGATAACTGCATTACGATGAACAACAATTGTGCCTGCACCGCTCTTCCTTACGAAGGTATACTCTACCCCGCCCTAAAGTGCGAGGTAATTAGCGGAAACCATGTTTTCACTTATCAACAAATAAGCGAAACAGCCCCATACAACGCTCGAAGCAGATTCCTTGAGCCTCACAATGGAATAGTGGAGCTATTCCCTCACCCGTGATGATTAGGAACCGTTGATATACCAAATAATTGAACGTTGCAAATGGTGCAATTACTCAAAGGTTAAGCCTCAATCCTCACCAAGAGAATGTGTGAATTACGCAACTTTTTACCAAAGTTATGTAACACTTTTCGATGCATGGGCAATTACCTTTGTAAATAGTTGATTAATAACGTATATCTTGAAATTATACATTAAGTACATGGTTAGTACTCGCTGTAAGATGGCGGTGAAAGATGCGTTGAAAAAACTTCGGCTGCATTTTATCATTGTCGATTTAGGCGAGGTGGAGATTATGGAAACGCTAACGCCGGAGCAACGAGAGCAACTTAAAATGGAACTTGTCGGTTCAGGCCTCGAATTAATGGACGATAAGCGAGCTATGCTGATTGAGAAAATAAAGAATGTAATCGTTGAAATGATTCATCACAGCGATGAAATAGTCAAGGTAAACTTTTCTGACTACCTAAGCGAGAAGTTAAAATACGACTATACCTATCTAGCCAACCTCTTTTCGGAGGTTCAAGGAACAACTATTGAGCACTTCATAATAGCTCATAAGATTGAGCGGATTAAGGAGCTAATCATTTATGATGAATTAACCATTACAGAAATCGCTTGGAAGATGAATTACAGTAGTGTTGCGCATCTATCCAACCAGTTTAAGAAGGTTACAGGACTTTCACCTTCACATTTCAAGAAATTGAAGGTTAAAAGGAGAAGTCCGATTGAGGATATTTGATTTTTCTAACTCCAGAAAGAATTAAACAGCTTTACAGACGGTGTCAAAACGAATAAAATGGAAAGAACGAAGTCGCATGAATCTCACTACGCTAGCAGCCTAATAGAAGCTAGCTTGGACCCGTTAATTACCATCAGCATCGAGGGTAAAGTCACTGATATGAATCAGGCCAAAGTGAATATTACAGGTGTAGAACGCGAAAAAATTATCGGTACTAACTTCGTTGATTATTTCACAGAACCCCAAAAAGCAAGTGCTATTTACAAGAAAGTATTTGCAAAAGGATCTGTTACCGACTCACCACTAACGTTTCGCCATATTAGCGGCAAACTAACCGATGTACTATTCAACGGATCGGTCTACAAAGACGATAACGGTAAAATCATTGGTGCGGTATTGGTTGCCAGAGACATTTCCGAGCAAAAATGGGCAGTAGAGTTACGAGTTGCCAATAAAGAGCTGGCCTTTCAAAATAATGAAAAGGAAAAAAGGGCAGATGAGCTAATCATCGCCAACAAGGAGCTGGCCTTTCAAAACGATGAGAAGGAAAAAAGGGCAGCAGAGCTTATCATCGCCAATAAGGAGCTGGCCTTTCAAAATAATGAAAAAGAAAAAAGGGCAGCAGAGCTTATCATCGCCAACAAGGAGCTGGCCTTTCAAAATAATGAAAAGGAAAAAAGAGCCGATGAGCTAAGCATTGCCAACAAGGAGCTGGCCTTTCAAAATAATGAAAAGGGGAAAAGGGCCGATGAGCTAATCATTGCTAACAAGGAGCTGGCCTTTCAAAACGATGAGAAGGAAAAAAGGGCAGCCGAGCTAAGCATTGCCAACAAGGAGCTGGCCTTTCAAAACGACGAGAAGGAAAAACGGGCACAAGAGTTAAGTGTTGCCAACAAGGAGCTGGCCTTTCAGAACGATGAGAAGGAAAAAAGGGCTCAAGAGCTAAGCGTTGCCAACAAGGAGTTGGCCTTTCAAAATAATGAAAAGGAAAAACGGGCACAAGAGTTAAGCGTTGCCAACAAGGAGCTGGCCTTTCAAAATAATGAAAAGGAAAAACGGGCCGATGAGCTAATCATCGCCAACAAGGAGCTGGCCTTTCAAAACGATGAGAAGGAAAAAAGGGCAGCAGAGCTTATCATCGCCAACAAGGAGCTGGCCTTTCAAAATAATGAAAAAGAAAAAAGGGCAGCCGAGCTAAGCATTGCCAACAAGGAGCTGGCCTTTCAAAACGAAGAAAAAGAAAAACGAGCTGCAGAGCTAAGAATTGCCAACTATGCTCGAAGCCTCATTGAGGCAAGTCTTGACCCGTTAGTTACCATAAGCACTACCGGTAAGATCACCGATATGAATCAGGCATTAGCCAACATAACCGGGATGAGCCGTGACGAACTTACCGGCACCAACTTCTTCGATTATTTCACCGAGACGCAAAAGGCGCGTGAGGTTTATCAAGAGGTGTTTGCCAAGGGATATGTTGCCGATTCGCCCCTCACACTTCGCCATAAGGACGGCAAACTCACCGATGTGCTTTTCAACGGATCGGTTTATAAAGACCACCAAGGAAATGTACTCGGCGTTGTGATTGTTGCAAGGGATGTTACCGACCAAAAGAGGATTGCTACTGAGCTAATAGAGGCAAAAGTTTTTGCTGAGCTAGCCACGGGAATTGCTGAGGAAGCAAAAAGCAAAGCCGAAAAGGCCACACAAATAGCAGAAGATGCAGTGAAGTCCAAACAGCAATTTCTGTCGAACATGAGCCATGAAATTCGCACCCCAATGAATGCGATTATTGGCTTTACGAAAGTGGTGCTAAAAACGGACTTAACAGCAAAACAAAAAGAGTATTTACAAGCCATTAAGATGAGTGGTGATGCATTAATCGTACTCATCAACGATATTCTCGATTTGGCAAAGGTAAATGCGGGAAAAATGACTTTTGAGCAAACTCCGTTCAAGTTAGCTTCATCCATATCAGCCATGGTTCATCTGTTTGAAACGAAATTTCAGGAGAAGAACCTAGAGTTGATCACCGTATACGACCAAAACATTCCTGGGGTGCTAGTTGGTGACCCGGTGCGGTTGCACCAAATCATCATAAACTTAGTGAGCAATGCCGTTAAGTTTACATCTAAAGGCAAAATCACAGTAAAGGTAAGCATGATCAGCGAAGATGATGAGAAAGTAACCATTGAATTTGCGATTATAGATACAGGAATTGGTATACCGGCAAATAAGATAGCCGATATTTTTGAGAACTTTCAGCAGGCTTCCAGCGATACCTCGAGACTGTATGGGGGAACCGGCCTAGGACTTGCTATTGTTAAACAACTAGTAGAACCACAGGGCGGAACCATTAACGTTGTTAGCACCGTTGGTAAGGGTTCTACCTTTAGCTTTACATTATCGTTCCTGAAAACTAACGCTCAAGCTGAATTAGAATCAGGAAATGAGGTGTTGGACACAGAAATTAAAAACATAAAAGTTTTGGTGGTTGAAGACATTGCCCTCAACCAGCTACTGATGAAAACGCTGCTAGATGATTTTGGGTTCGATAGGGATATTGCAGAAAACGGGGAAATTGCCATCGAAAAGCTGCAAAACAAATCATACGATGTTATCTTGATGGACTTGCAAATGCCCGTTATGAATGGGTTTGAAGCCACGGAATATATCCGAAACAAAATGCATTCAAAAATCCCAATCATTGCCTTAACCGCCGATGTAACCACCGTGGATTTAGCAAAATGCAAAGCGGTCGGCATGAACGACTACATCGCAAAGCCAGTTGACGAAAGATTATTGTATAGCAAGATAGTAGGGTTAGTTAAGAAAGCTTCCCTTATAACACAGAGAAAACCAGAGGAACAAGAAAAAGTGATAAGCAAAAAGACAAAATGCACTAACCTTGAATATCTTACCCAGCGGACTAAATCTAATCCTAAGCTGATGATGGAAATGATTGCGCTTTATTTGGAACAAACCCCAACGTTAGTTAAGGCAATGAAGCTAGGCTTACAAGATCAAGATTGGAATTCGTTACACGCTGCCGCACACAAGATGATTCCCTCTTTTTCAATTATGGGTATAAGCGTCGATTTCGAAACCATGGCGCGGCAAATTCAGGAGGATTCCGTGGCACAGCAAAACACAGACAGAATACAGGACCTGGTTATAAAACTTGAAAAGGTAAGTGTACAGGCTTGCAATGAGCTTGAGGAAGAGTTTAATCGGATTAAAAACTCGATCTCATGAAATAGCTCGATGTTGATTAAATCACCAATCGTACATGATAGAATACTTGATCATTGCGAATTTAGAGATACAACACCAAACAAATTGACAAGAGGTGAGTAGTCACCTCTAACCTCATAAAAGATTAAAAAACAGTGCAATGAAAAACGAAAATAAAATACACCTATTCCTAGTAGACGATGATGCCGTGTTCTTAAAATTACTGGAAATTGAGTTCCTCCAGCATGCCGATTTTGCTATTGAAACATTCCCAACCGGAGAACTTTGCATGGCAAACTTGTCGCACAATCCCGATGTAATCATTCTGGATTACTTTCTCGACGGTATCGATAAAACTGCCATGAACGGGTTAGACACATTGGATAAGATAAAAGCATTCAACCCCGATATTCCCATAGTCATGCTATCGTCCCAAGATAAAATTGATGTGGCCATTAACTGTATGCACCACAGAGCATTTGATTATGTGGTAAAAAGCGAAACCGCCTTTGTCCGCTTGCAAAAAATTATTACTACCATCTTCCGCTACAAAAAAATGGAGAAGGAGTTGAGCTGGTATATGGACCGAATGTAATTTATAATGGACCACATACACGCAACCGAAGGGCATCAACCTTTTGAAATCTGATGCTAGGGATATGGTAATGAATACAATTTGAAATACTGCGATCTATCCTTAATTATTATTATAGAGCGTTGCTTGTAAAGCGGTGCTTTTCTGTTTTATATACAGTAGATTAATCACTTAGAAACAAAGACATGTGAATCATGTAACTCTTTTAAAAAGTTATGTAACATTCCCTCCTACTCCGGCATCTATCTTTGTCCTATCAAAATTCATTAACTAATTCATAGAAAAGATGAAAACAATAACACTGTTAACAACCATTTCAATAGCCTCGGTTGTACTATTTACAGGATGCGAAAAAGATAGTACCGATTCAATAAATCCAATTGTAATTCCCGTTCAAACTATAGTTCAGAATACCGTATCACTTGCTGGTGCATCTAACTTCGCAGCTCTTTCAGGTTCAGCCATTACAAACACCGGAGCCACCACCATCACTGGTGATCTCGGCCTAAGTCCGGGTTCTTCGATTGGCGGTTTTCCTCCAGGAATTCTAAATGGGACATTGCACATCAATGATGCTGCAGCAAGCCAAGCAAAACTTGATTTAACAGCTGCCTATAATGATGCAGCCGGAAGAACTTCAACCGACATAGTAACGCTATCGGGCAACATAGGAGGACTCACGCTAACTCCAGGGCTATATATGTCAACTTCCTCCCTAGCTATTTCATCGGGCGACCTCACATTTGATGCCCTAGGAGATGCAAATGCAGTCTTCATTATTCAGATTGCATCGAGCCTCACTACCACATCTGGCCGCAAAGTTTTCCTAAGTGGAGGCGCATCGGCTGCCAACATATTTTGGCAGGTGGGAAGTTCTGCAACTTTTGGAACTACCTCAGTATTTAAAGGAACCATTATAGCAATGGAATCTATTACATTCAATACGGGTGCAACGCTCGATGGAAGGGCCCTTGCAAGAACCGGTGGAATCTCAATGGAAGGTAATACTATAGTAAAACAGTAATTACGCTCTATTCAGGAGAAGAGAATTATAAGTAAAGAGGCTGTCCAAATGGATTGCCTCTTTTTTATTTAAAATTATCATTAATTGTAGAGCATGTGAATTCTGCAACTAATATAAAAAGTTATGTAACACAATCCCCTATTGAGTCCCGTATCTTTGTATTAATAAAATAATCAAACTTTTTTAAATAATTTATCATGAAACGAAACATTGTATTATCAATCTCAGCACTGGTTCTAGTTGGATTAATGTCCAGCTGCGAAAAAACCATGAACTCCAGCTCGCCTGCAGAGATGGCTTCGGCAGAAATGTCAACTGTAATGCCACAGCAAAATGTATCAGCCGATGGATTACTGTCACCGCTGAGTGCATTACCTACTGTAAACCTTGGCGTTGCCGGTGATTTTGCGATCCTATCAAAGACAGGGATTACGGATGTTTATAAATCGGCCATTACAGGCGATATTGGATCAAGCCCAATTACCGGTGCAGCCATTCTTGTAAGATGTAGCGAAGTTGTGGGAACAATATACAGCGTTGATGCTGCAGGCCCACTGCCAAGTAGTGTTACAAATTCCACTAGGTTAACAACAGCTGTAGGCGATATGCAAACCGCCTACACTGACGCTGCCGGACGTGTTAACCCAAGCTTCTTGAATTTAGGTGCCGGAAACATTGGAGGCAAAACCCTCACACCGGGCTTATACAAGTGGACCAGTGCGTTAATCATCCCTACAGATGTTACTATCTCTGGTGGTCCTAACGATGTCTTTATCTTCCAAGTTGCAGGTACCCTCAACATGAGCTCAGCCGTAAGAATTACCCTAATAGGTGGTGCACAGGCAAAGAATATTTTCTGGGTAGCTGCAGGTGCAGTAACCTTAGGTACTACCAGCCATTTCGAAGGTAACATACTTGGTCAAACAGGTATCAACATGCAAACCGGTGCTTCAATAAACGGACGTATGTTAGCACAAACAGCAGTAACCCTTCAAATGAATACTGTTAATAAACCTGAATAATTTATCAGAATAAAAACATTAAAAAAAGGCGGCTCGATTGAGTCGCCTTTTTTTAATGAATTTTTAATTGACACCTAAACGTGTGAATGATGCAACTTATTTAAATATTTGTGTAACAGACTACTTCATGAAGTTACGGATCTTTGTATCATAAAGACCTCACTCACATATTAATTCAAAAACATGAAAACAATTACACTATTAACAACCCTTGCAATAGTTTCGGTTGTATTTCTAGCAGGATGCGAAAAGGATGGAACTAATCCTAAAAACCCAATTGTAATTCCGATTCAAACAACGATGCAAACGAATATATCAACAGCCAGTGCATCTAACTTTGCGGTTCTTTCGGGTTCAGCAATTACTAACACCGGAGCCACCAACATTACAGGCGACCTCGGCCTAAGCCCGGGCTCTTCAGTTGGAGGTTTTCCCCCGGGAATTCTAAATGGAACACTCCACATCAATGATGTGCTAGCAAACCAAGCAAAACTGGACTTAACAGCCGCCTACAATGAGGCTGCAGGAAGAACGTCAACCGACATTGTAACGCTATCGGGAAACATAGGAGGACTCACACTTACTCCAGGCCTATATAAGTCAACTTCTTCTTTGGCTATTTCATCAGGTGATCTAACGTTTGATGCCCTTGGAGATGCAAATGCTGTCTTCATTATTCAGATTGCATCCACACTCACTACCACCTCTGGTCGAAAGGTTATTCTCAGCGGTGGTGCTCAGGCTTCAAACATAACTTGGCAGGTGGGTAGTTCAGCAACCTTTGGAACAACCTCTGTATTTAAAGGAACTGTTTTAGCAATGAAATCTATTACATTCAATACAGGAGCTACTCTTAATGGTAAAGCATTAGCAAGAATTGGGGCAGTTACTATGGCTGGTAATACCATCGTAAGCCAGTAATCATCTTCTTATAGCAATAGAGCACCGACTAGCTAATAGGTTTCTTTTGCTTAACAAACACAATTTAAAAACGATCATCAACTAAACGTGTGAATCATGTAACTTATTTACAGAGTTTTGCAACACACGTCACTACCATGACACCTATCTTTGTCATATTAAATAATTCACCGATTTTAAATAAAGACAAAATGAATTTAAAAAGAATCTTACCAGCAATAGCAATGCTAATTGCTGTAATAACCTTCGGTTGTAAAAAGGATGATAACAATGTCAGCGTCAACCCAGAAGTTGTGTCATCAGCTCCAGCCAATAACACTGCAGATATTGCATTAAACAGTAAAGTCTCTGCAACTTTCAGCGTAGAAATGAATCCATCTTCGATGACGGCTTCAAATTTCACATTACAACAAGGAACATCAATTGTTTCAGGAACGGTGGAATACATAGATAAAACAGCCACTTTCACCCCCTCAGCAAACCTGGTTGCAAACGTTATTTATACTGCAACCATCAAATCAGGGGTTACAGATCTATCGGGCAATACATTAACAAGTGACTATGTATGGGATTTTACTACAAGTGGCGTTGTAGACATCACAAATCCCACCGTTACATTGACCGCTCCGCTAAACAATGCCACTGGTGTTGCAAGCAACAAAGTCATTGCTATTTCCTTTAGTGAAAACATGGATCCATCAACTATAAATGCGTCCACCTTCACCCTAATGCAAGGATCGACAGCCGTTTCGGGCACAGTAAACTATTCAGCAAAAACAGCAACATTTACTCCATCGAGCTTGATGACGGCAGGAGCAGTATATACAGCTAACATTTCAGTAGGAGCAAAAGACCTTGCCGGTAATGCACTTGCCACGAACACGGCAGTTGAGTTCACAATATCAAGCAGCACTGCAAA
>DATKTT010000250.1:0-3868 GCA_035530955.1 Williamwhitmania sp.
CGCTGTGAGGCTGTGTAGTAATCCCAAGGGTAATTAACCACCTCCGAACCTCCGTGGAAGTTTGCCGAAAGCACAATCCTATTTTGGTTGGCGAAGTTCATCATGGCTTGGTTTTCCAAGGTATAGCTTTTACTATCGGGATGGCTGCCAACCCAAGGATCGGGGAAATTTCGGTTTGGGTCGATGCCACTTCCGTTGGATCGGGTTGCACCATTAACAGTGGAGTCACCTTTACTATATGTTCCGTCTGGGTTGGCATCGGGATTGATGAACACAATGGCGTTATCGAGCAGGTTTGTAACTCCGCTTGCCTGCCCGTAGGTGCTGAGCAGCGAGTCCATGAGGTGAAGCATGAGCACGAAGCCGGTGGTTTCGTCGCCATGCATGGTGCTGGTTAGGAGAACGGCAGGTTTCCCATCGCACTGCGTAACGTTTGCAGAGATTTTAGCCATGTATATTTTTCTCCCGTTGGCGGTGGTTCCAATGCTGTCGAGCTTGCAAAGGGTAGGGTAGGTGGCCTCAAAATGCTTCATCATGGCACGGTAAACCTCATAGGTGGGGTAGCGGTCCCAGTTGGCCATTTGGTCGGTGGTGGTGGCCATGGTTATGGCGCGAGTATTGAGCAGCGAGGGACGGGTGAGTTTGGTGTAGGTGTATCCCAATGCTGCAAACTTCTGCATCTCCGCAGGTGATGCATAGGCCCACACCTGGTTGTTGCTTACCCTATCGATGGAGATTATGCGGGTGAGCTCCTGCAGCTCGCTTTTCGACTGAATGGTAAAGGTGAAGTAGTATTCAGGAACTTGCTGTGCAAATGAGGAAAGGGATAACAGAAGCAGAATGGCGGTAAAAAATCGCGTCATGGCATTTGCATTTTAAGGAGGTAAATATACAAAAGAAATGGAGCGTTTTGCGCTAGATATTTCCTTTGTGTTCCTTCGTGTTTTTGTGGACAGAGGGCGAAAGGAATCGTAGGGTGTAAGGGATAGAACGGTATGCAGTCAATAGGGAAGTTTATTCCTCTATTCATCCATCAATTGTTTTGTTAGGCATCAATCCTTAGGTTGGGACTAGTTCGTGCAAAGGTGGTTGGAGAGCAACAACTCCTCTTTACTCTTGAATTATGTTAGTTTGCGGGGAACGCACCAAAACAGATTTTACACAAATTGGTCAGGGGAATATTTTGTAGATATCTTTTCTGTGAACTACACGGGCAAACTCAACTGTGCCATGTTCAATAAAAAGGCCAATTCTGTAGTCGCCAATTCTAATCCTGTACACGTTTTTATATCCTTTCAACTTCTTTAGGTTTGTAATATCGGTTAACCTTGTTGCCCGCTCCACTTCTTCGATAGCATTAATAACATCTACCTTTGCCGAAGTGGTTAACTTGCCGATATCCCTGTTAAAGCTGCTAAGGAATTCAACTTTCATTTACCAAGACTTTTCATTACAGTTTCCCTCGAAACCTTTTCTTTTCGATCCACATTTTTCATCATTTCAATGAGTCCCAACTCTTCCTTCTCTTCATCAGTTAGGATTGCGGAGGCAATATTCATGCGACGAAGAATTTCTTTGATTAGGTCGAGCTCTTCCTTGTTCTTTGGGGTTATAATGATGGAGTTCATGGCTTATGGTGCTTTAATGATCATAGCAAATATACAAACTTTTAGCCTAAGCTAGGGGGTGACATGTTTGGTTCCAAGGGTTCGGTTCTGACTTATATGCAGAATGGAAGCGTTATCATCGGTCAAAAAGTTTTTTACTATATTTACGCTAGCACTTGGTTCTTGCTTGTGTTCTAATTCGTTTCTTAATAACAATCGCCTATGAGACTCATACTAGCTGGCATATTGCTTTTTGTTGCTAACTCTGTGTTGGCGCAAAATAGGGAGTCGCTCATTGTGGCCACCGATAGGCTTACGGACAGCCTATGCGTGATAGATTCCATCGATAGCAGCAGGCTGCTGCAGGTTTTTACGGTAAGCGGCGATACCAGTAATTTTACTTTTATGGGAATGCTGGTGCTGCCATCTTCAAAAAAAATTGTCAGCCTATTTTCGGAACACAACTCTCCCGAACATCTTACCCGATACTACTACTACGATTTTGTTGCAAAGCTCCTATATGTGACGACGTATTTCAGTGAAGCCGAAGTGCCTAGCTTCTTTTCGCTCGATGTGGCTAAGCAGGAGCTGTTTTACGTCTCGATTCACCGCAAGGAGCCTGGAACTTTTCTGAAAAAGAGTGTTTCCATGGCCAGCTGTGACAATGCCATTAGCTATAAGAAATTCGAGGCAAGGTATAAACCCATCAAGCGGATCGCGGTACCAAGATAGGCGTTAAGTGGGATGAATGTATTTATGTAGGAGCGATAGTTTTAGTGGTTACAAGTGACAGAAAAGTCGGAAGACCGGAGACCGGAGTTTTGCGGCTGCCATCTACCACTTTAATCCCTCTGTGTAACCCAGTGAAAACACGGTGTAACTCTGTGTGGCTAAGAATCAGAACCGACCGAAGGGAGCTCAGCGGAACTAAACCTTCCCTAATTCTTTTCCTATCAACCTAAACTCCTATACGTTAAACCTAAAGTGCATAATGTCGCCATCCTGCACCACGTATTCCTTTCCTTCAACGCCAATTTTACCAGCATCGCGGCATGCAGCTTCGGAGCCAAGGGTGGTATAATCGGTATATTTAATCACCTCTGCCCTAATAAAGCCACGCTCAAAGTCGGTGTGAATAATGCCTGCAGCCTGTGGAGCCTTGGTGCCACGGGTAAAGGTCCATGCCCTTGTTTCGTCGGGTCCAGTGGTGAAGTATGTTTGTAGGTCGAGCAGCTTGTAAGCAGAGTGGATGAGCCTTGCAACGCCGGACTCCTCCAGCCCAATTTCCTGTAAAAACATCTGCCGCTCCTCAAAGGTCTCCAGCTCGGCAATGTCTGCTTCGGTGGCGGCGGCAATAATGAGCATCTGTGCGTTTTCCTCCTCAATGGCCGACCTTACATCGTCTACATACTTGTTGCCTTTTAGAACGGAGCCTTCGTCAACGTTGCAGACGTATAGCACGGGCTTATCGGTAAGCAGCATGAGGTCGCTCACGAGCTTGCGGTCCTCCTTTTCGAGCTCAAGCACGCGGGCCGATTTGCCCTCTTGCAGCAGTTGCTTGTAGTGCAGCAGAATATCGAGCACGCGCTTGGCATTCTTGTCGCCTCCGGTTTTGGCCTGCTTTTCCACTTTGGCAATGCGGTTTTCCACCGTTTCGAGGTCCTTCAGCTGCAGCTCCATATCGATAACCTCCTTGTCGCGCAGCGGGTTGATGGTGCCGTCGACGTGGGTGATGTTGTCGTTGTCGAAGCAGCGAAGCACGTGAATAATGGCATCGGTTTCGCGGATGTTTGCCAAAAACTTGTTGCCCAACCCTTCGCCCTTGCTGGCTCCCTTCACCAACCCGGCAATGTCCACAATTTCCACGGTGGTAGGAATTATACGTGCGGGCTTGTCGATGGCAGCCAGCTTGTTGAGCCGCTCATCGGGAACGGTGATCACTCCTAGGTTTGGCTCAATGGTGCAGAACGGAAAGTTTGCTGCTTGAGCACGCGCATTCGAAAGACAGTTAAAAAGTGTAGACTTGCCCACGTTGGGAAGCCCTACTATACCACATTGAAGTCCCATTTTCGTATCAATATTTTCAGGAGCGCAAAGTTAGCTGAAAAAATGATAGTGAACAGATTAGCTTTTAAGATGGTTGTAGAAAACCGATTTTTTTCTGTGGGATTCGCTGGAAAAGAGCTAATTTTACAACCAAATTTTTCTAAGCTGGGAGAATTACTGCCGGCTTTATTTATGGTTTAACATTTTCTACATTA
>DATKTT010000251.1:0-6448 GCA_035530955.1 Williamwhitmania sp.
TCAATCAATAAACCAACTTAACAATCAACCTAATAAACTAAACCATTCACCTACCTATAAAAAAAACCTATGAAATTATTCTTTTCAAACTGAGCCGCACTTTTTTTTGAATTCAAGTCTCAACAAGCCCAATTGGCAAAAATTTTTGTTGCAGTAAGGCTAAACCTGGTCACTTTTCGACTCGGCAATTCCCCAAAACCCACTTTTTGTTTTCAGAAGATGTATCAAAAACATCGATACAAACTTTAACTAAAAAATCGGTTGAGATGGAATTAATTTGCGCTACAAAAATATGCACAATTTAAACGACTTCAAAGCATTACAAGGTGTTCGGAAGCCAAGATGGGCAGCGCAATCGATTTAATTGAGGAGAAAAAAATTAAAAAAAATTAAAGACCGGCTTATAACCGGTCTTTTCCATGAGCTACTGCTCGAGATCTTTCATGCTTAGCTGGATTCGCTTTCGGGGAAGGTCAACTTCAAGAACCTTGACCTTTACGTGTTGGTGAAGCTTCACCACGTCCGATGGATTGCTGATGTAGCGGTTAGCCAGCTGCGATATGTGCACGAGGCCATCTTGCTTCACTCCCACATCCACAAAGGCACCAAAGTTGGTAATGTTGGTAACAATACCCGGTAGCTCCATGCCCACGTATAGGTCCTCCATTTTGAAGATACCCTCGGCAAACTCAAACACCTTGGCAGCAGTTCGGGGGTCACGCCCCGGCTTAGCCAGCTCATTCACAATATCCTGCAGAGTAGGCAGCCCCACCTCGGCAGTAACATACTTTTTAAGGTCTATCTTCTTGCGAAGCGACTCGTCGGCGAGGAGGTCGGCCACGCTGCACTGCAGGTCGGCAGCCATCTTCTCCACAATGTGGTAGCTCTCGGGGTGAACGGCGCTATTGTCGAGCGGATTTTTCGCCTCCGGAATGCGCAAGAATCCTGCACACTGCTCATATGCCTTGGCTCCCAAGCGGGGAACCTTGAGCAGCTCCTTGCGAGAGCCAAACGGGCCTTGCTCCTTGCGGTAGTCCACAATATTTTGTGCAAGCTGCGGTCCAAGACCCGAAACGTAGGTAAGCAGATGCTTGCTGGCAGTATTGAGGTTAACCCCAACCATGTTTACGCTGCTCTCCACCACCATATCGAGGCTCTGCTTGAGCTTTGGCTGGTCAACATCGTGCTGATACTGCCCCACACCAATGGATTTTGGATCGATTTTCACCAACTCTGCAAGGGGGTCCATGAGCCTGCGACCAATGGATATGGCCCCACGAACGGTAACGTCATACTCGGGAAATTCCTCCCTAGCCACGGGGCTAGCCGAATAGATGGAGGCACCATCCTCGCTAACCACAAATACCTGTAGCTCTCGGGGAAACCTTATCTTCTTTACAAAATGCTCCGTTTCGCGGCTGGCGGTACCATTCCCTATGGCAATGGCATCAACACGGTAGGCATCCACCAGCGACTCCACCTTTTTCATGGCAAGGCTCGATTCGCTCTGTGGCGGGTGAGGATATATGGTTTCGTTATGCAACATATTTCCTTGTGCATCGAGGCACACCACCTTGCAGCCGGTGCGGTATCCGGGATCGATGGCCAAAATACGCTTCTGTCCGAGCGGTGAGGCCAGCAGCAGCTGCCGCAGGTTATCGGCAAATACGCGAATGGCCTCCTCGTCGGCCTTCTCCTTCGACAGACCCATAAACTCCGTCTCCATGGAGGGACCTAAAAGCCTCTTGAAGCAATCCTCCACAGCTTGGCTAACCTGCTCACTGGCGGCACTCTTACCGGTTACAAAAAGCCTAAATAGTTCCTCGTTGGCCGTTTCACCATCCACGTCGATGGAGATTTTCAGGAATCCCTCCTCCTGCCCCCTGCGCATGGCAAGCAGTCGGTGCGACGGACAACGCCGAAGCGGTTCCGAAAAATCGAAGTAATCCTTATACTTGGCACCATCCTCTTCCTTCCCCTTCACCATCTTTGAGGAGACCACGGCATCGCGGCTAAATATTCGACGCATCGACCCACGGGCCTTTGCGCTCTCGTTCACCCACTCGGCAATTATATCGCGGGCACCCTGCAGGGCCTCCTCCACATCGGGCACCTCGTCGTTGAGGTAGCTTAGCGCCTTCTCTGATGGATCAACCCTATCCTGCCGCATGATGAGGGTGGCAAGTGGCTCCAGCCCTTTTTCGCGAGCAATGGTAGCACGCGTTCTGCGCTTGGGCTTGTATGGTAAGTATAAATCTTCGAGAACGCCAATATCGTAGGTGGCATTGATTTTTGCTTTCAGATCGTCGGTAAGTTTGCCCTGCTCCTCAATGGTTTTGAGAATGGATTCGCGTCGCTTTTCCAACTCCACAAACTTAGCATGCTGCTCCTTAATGCCTGCAACCTGCACCTCATCGAGGGTGCCGGTGCGCTCCTTGCGGTAGCGGCTGATGAACGGAACAGTTGCCCCTTCCAAAAATAGACCGATGGTATTTTCCACCTGCCAATCCTTAACATTTAATTCCTGAGCGATGAGCTCAACATGCTTACGAATAATCTCTTCTGCCATTATGAAACTATTTTTGGTCGACAAATGTCGGATATCAAAGGTAAGAAAAATAGGGGAAACTCCTTCGCACCTACGAGAAGATTGGAGCGGGAGGAGTGATAAGAAATTTCTAATTTCTGATTTAGCTCCGCTGAGCTCCCTTCGGTCTAAATATTTCTCGTCAAACCCAATCATGGTAAGATTAGCAAAATAATTAAACTATATTTTTGTTGTCCATTAACTATTTGTTGATCCCCTACGGGGAACCAGCATCAAAATATTGCATTGCTATTCTACAAAACTATATCCGCTACGCGGAAATTCTACTTTTGGCGCACCTGCAGTCTGGCAGGGATTTAGTATTGTAGCAAAAGTAACCCCCGCCGGTTATACACCTCGCAGAGTCTGCCTTGCCGTTAGGCAAAGTTTAACAATATAAAGCGACACAAGAGATATTAAGATTTTCTCCAGAAAGTAGTGAAAATAAACCAGTGGCTGGACCAAGGATTAAGACGCTCTTAGCTCGCGCATCAACGATTCCACGCTCATCATCTTTACCGGTGAGGAATCGGGCTTAGATAGTATAAATTCTGTAGGTATACCGGGCTTAATCTCGATGCAGATGGGAAGGTTGTGCTGATCAGAAGGTATAAAACCATTTCGGTAAAGGGCGTTGGCCACCCAGTGGCGAATAATGCCCTCGCCGATGAGCTCTACCTCACAGCAGGCAATATTCTCAGCCCGGAAGGTTCCACTCAGGTCATCAAAAACAATCCCATCGCGCCCAAAGAACTTCATGATTTCACCGTGCAGCAGAAGATCTTCCGGTGAGCCGCACTCCACCTGCTTATCGCCATCGATGAGCCAGATAGTATCGGAAAAGCGCAATGCCTGCTCCAAATCGTGGGTCGAAAGCAGGATGGCCTTATGGCGTTCGGCAGCTAACCGGTGCAGCAGCTGCATCATCTCTATTCGGCTAGGTAGGTCGAGAAAAGCGGTAGGCTCGTCGAGCACAATTATGGGCGTTTCCTGTGCCAACGCCTTGGCCACCATCGCTTTTTGGCGTTCACCATCACTCAGTTCGCTCAGCAACTTCCCGGCAAAATGCCCCATACCCACTGCTACCAGCGATTCCCAAACTATGCGTCTATCGTGGGCAGAGAGCCGTCCAAAAAAACCAGTATAAGGGTAACGACCTGTCGATACAAGTTCGGATACCGTTAGGCCAACCTGCGAAAGGTTTTCGGTGAGCACCACCGCAATTTGCTTAGAGAGTTCTTTCTCCGAATGACTCCTGATTGGTCGTGATTGAACAAAGACCTCCCCCCCCAACGGTTTTGTAAACCCAGCAAGGCTGCGAATGAGTGTCGATTTACCGGCACCATTCTGACCCATAAGCGACGTAAGTTCGCCGGCATGCAGCTGCAAGTTCAAATTGCTCTGTACCACCGAATCCTCGCTACCCTTGCGGCTGTAGCCAACTGTTAGATCCTTCGCCGTTAAAACAATCTCCATGCTCATCCCTCCTAAAATGATATCCGATGACGACGCTTATCGAGCACAACCCAAATAACAATAGGCGCTCCCATAAAAGAGGTTACCGCATTTATCGGTAACGCACCATCGAGCCCCGGAAGCCGCGACAGCAAATTGCAGAGCAACGAAATTGCCATCCCCGACAGTAGCGTAACCGGCAAAAGCGCTGAATGTTCGTTCTTTCCCACCAGTAGACGAGCAATCTGTGGCACAGCAACGCCCAAAAAGGCAATTGGGCCACAAAAGGCGGTAATGGCAGCGGTAATTAATCCCGCACTAAGGATAACAGCAAGCCGAGCTCTTTTTACATTTAACCCAAGATTGCTAGCGTAGTTGTCGCCCAGCAGCAGCATATTGAGCCACTTGGGCATGGCCATGGCAAATCCAACACCCACAATTACCAGAGTGGCGAACAGCGGCATCTGTTCCCATCCCACACCCGAAAAAGAGCCAAGGCCCCAAAGGGTGAAGGAGTGTAAGTTTTCACTTGTAGCATAAAAGTTGAGCACCCCAACCAGCGATGAGGTGATGTAGCCAAGCATAAGCCCAAGGATAAGGAGCATGGCATTATCGTGAAGTCGCGATGCGAAATAGGTGATGAGCAGCAGAACCAGAAATGCACCAACAAAGGCGGCAACTACCGAAATGGCATAGAGCGAAAAGCCTAGCAACCCACCTACACCAGCCATGAGCATTACCGTAGCCACTCCTAGGCTCGCACCAGAGCTAATACCCAAAACCGAAGGGCCGGCCAGTGGATTTCGAAAAAGGGTTTGCATCAGCAGGCCAGCAATGGCAAGACCTGCCCCTGCCAGTCCAGCCGTAATGGCTTGGGGCAACCGCGATTTGATAAGGATATTGGCAAAAACCACCGGTGTGGAATGGCTGCCAGCCAGAGCGGACAACACCCACCTCATCGGAATGGAAACGGAGCCGAGGCTTAGGTTTAGTGCAAATAGCCCAAGTATAATCAAGACTAAGAAAGTAACTGCTTTTCCACGTTTCATACCTATCAGTTTTTAAGCATGGAATAGTATGCAGGCTGGTAGTTCGGCAGCAGCTCTGGGTGGAATGCCTTGATAAAATCGGCCAGCAACTTATCGGGCTGGAGCATACCCTCGTCGTAGTAGGTGGACTTGTAGGTATTACAAAACACTATTCTACCATTTTTGAAGGCATCAAAATCGGCGTAGGGAGCATACTCATCCTTCAAAATGGAGTAGCTGTATTGACCGGGGTAATTTTCGAGCATCACCCAAAAGTCAGCATTGGCAGCCTTTTTATACACCGTTTCAAAGTCGAGCGGGATGGCACCCTGCTCATGCTTGTCGGCAAAGAGGTAATGTGCGCCAGCATCGGCAAAGAGCTTTGCCATGTAGCTATTTCCTGGCGAAACGTACCAAATTCCCTGATAGGGCTTTCCCGAAAAAACAGTTGGCTTGGTTTTGGCGGATTGGCCAATCCTTGCAAGCTTTTGGTAACAGCTGACCAATGAATCGAAGTAGACGTTGGCGCGCTCCTCCTTACCAAAGAAGAGTGCCATAAACTTAACCCATTCGGCACGGCCCAACGGATGCTCCTCCAAATAAGCTGAAACCATTGCCATAGGAATACCGGAAGCCATTACCGCTGCGTATTTATTATCCTTGAAGGGTGATACAAAGAAGATGTTGGGGTTTACTCTGATGAGCTGCTCCCTGTTAATCTCCATGGACTGACCCAAATCGACTACCTTCGCTGCCCTAAGTCGTGCATGCAGGTAATCATTGTTGATATAGTTTGGTTCGGCAACGCCTACAATGGAATCGAGCAGACCCAACTGCTGCGCGTAGCACACATCGGTAGAGGAGGCACAGGCCATGGATGATACAGGAACCCTAACAATTTGGCCATCGACCTTTTGTGGCAGAATACCACCCCGCTTTAGCACGAGATAAAATCGTTGGAGAAGTATGGCGGTATCCCATGGATTCATCACGTCTAATTGGACGTAACCGTTGGCTTTAAAAACTTTAAACAACTTAGCATACCGTAAGGGGACCTCAACGAGTCCTTTGGAACCATTAGACTGTCTACTCCTGTTGCAAGAGGAGAGTGAAAACGTTGCTAGAGCCGCAACAACAAGCAAAAACAATAACTTTTTCATGTTACACTTTTGTTCCCGAAAGCATTATTGCATTGGCAGGTCTTCTGGCTCGCCGTACCGTTGGAGCCTTCCCATCTGCCTTTTGGCAAACAGTGGCACTTTCCAACGATTGGTTACACGACTTACAGCTGCGGGTACAGCTCCCGATTCTAACGGGATTCCCTAACTCCTTTTCAGGAACCAATGCTTATGCAAAGAAACGCTTTTTCTGTGACTTG
>DATKTT010000252.1:0-6982 GCA_035530955.1 Williamwhitmania sp.
CCTCCTCCTTACGAAGCATTTCGTAAAACTCGTTGATTAGAACTTCATCGGCAAGGTGCAGGTGGCTGTGAATAAAATCCCGCTTTTCAACTACATTCATAACGCTATTTGTATTACCCTATGCAAAGTTAACGATTTGCGCTCCATTTAGTTCTTGAGTTTTGGGAATATTTCATGCAACTCTGCTCAAGTATTGCGGTATGTACCGTTGACCCATAAAACCATTTAAAGAACGACCACATCGTAATAATTCCCTTTTGTGGTATAGCCGACTCCCCTCCAACCTCCCCCTAAAAGGTGGAGGCCAGCGCTTGGTAAGGCAAACAATATTTTCCAAACCGTAGCAGGTGTTAGCACGTCCCTTCCCCAGCAAGGGGAAGTCAGGATAGGGGCGTGAACAGGATAGCGGCGTGCCCATTCCACAATCCCCATTAAACCATATAGCCCACGGTTTCAACCGTGGGTAATTTGTATAGCTTAGACTTCAGTAACCGTTTTAACGGTTTATCTGGCCGCCAAGGTACCGCAAAGACCGCGGCTTCCTACAGACTGACCCCCATATCTGCAGATCTATCTGGACAATTTTGTGGTATACCTAGGTTATCGGAGAACATACTCCGACTTACAATGCAATTTTTATTGTTTGTTGTTTGAAAATAAAATATTTATCTATAAATTTGATCTACCGTAATTAAGCGGCATACACTTTGTTTTTACCTAATCTTATTTATTGATTATACTTAATTATGATGCAATAAAATGACTCTAATCTAAAAAGAAGAAGTTATGAAAACAAAATGGATGCTGCTAGTATTAATCGGCTTGGCAGCTGTGTCTTGTGAGAAAAACCGTGATGTAAAGAGCTATCCAGATGGCGAAGGATTTGAGATTTACCTGCCTGACTCTGCATATCGTTATAATCCAGATATGGATTATAGCAATGTAGATTTTGATACAATACTGTTGCAAAAAACACCAGCCATTCGATACAATGATGTAATAAAGTATGACACATTAAATCATGTAATAACTCTTGGTAATTTTAAAAACTATTCAGAAATAGGTGAGCCTAGGTATATGTTTGTTGTAACCATGAATAAGCTGCCCATATATTGTGGCTTTTTTCGTCCAACTGGTACATCAAATGGTTGTTCTGCAGCACCTATTTATGGGGAATCTATATTGACACCAATACATAATAAGCTTTATATTGATTTTGATTCAGCTTCGTGGGCTATTCCTCAAACTGACAAGAGGATGGATAGAAGAATTATTGATCGATTAATGGTGGATGGAAAAATAAAGTAACCGAAAAGAAAATATTTCAACCATCCAAGACAAAATTAGTAATAACAAAATCTCCTGAGCGTGCAACCTACGGTTCCGTGCGGCAGTTACAGACAGTTTTACAATATTGTATAAATCTATATCTCGCTACAAATGAAGAAATTACTTATTATTTTGCTCTTGTGCTACCCAATACACGCCTATACGCAAGGGCTGTCACTTGAATATTCTATAGGCTACGGCACGTATGACTTAAATGATATAAAAAGCCTAGAAAACTCAATGCTTGACAGCTATGGACTGAAAGATGTAGATCGTTTTCCCAATTATCGCACACACTCTGTTGCGTTAGGTTTTATTAGAGGACGCCACCATTTTGGAGGCAATTTTTCGTACCTTACTACTGGGGGGCGTCTTAACAGGGCCGACTACTCAGGTTCTTATACCGTGGATATGATAATAAATGGGTATCGTCTAGGCGCATTCTATAGGAATTATATCAATACAAGATTCTCGCGTTTAAGTATCTATCTGCAATTAAGTTCGGGTGTTTTATTTTCCAATCTCAAAATGAACGAACAGGTAAATGTCTATTCGGAATCGGCACAAGAAACCACCACGCTGAAAGGCGTAGGAGGTTATTTTGAACCTACAATTGGTGCTACATTTCGTTTCACTAACTGGTTACACCTCTCAGTGGGAGGAGGTTACGAATCCGATTTCTGGGGTACAATGAAATTGTCGGGGCAAAAAACACAAATTAATGCAGATTGGACTGGGTTTCGTCTTTATGGAGGGCTTCTTTTTATTTTACCAGCTAAAAAATAATCACTTTATGAATAAATTGAATTTTACATTATTGTTAACAATAATATTTTTGGTTGTAGCTTGCGAATATGACCCAAGTGGTAATAATTTCGTAGAATTAACTCCTCCTGAGAATAATATACCTATTGAAATCTCATTGAATAACGTTAACCCTTCCGATACAATATATATCTATCGGAACACCTCTATTTCAATAAAAATAAACACCCCAGAAGATATACTAAAAGCTGATGTTTTATTGGATGGAAAAGAATATGAAAATATATGGAATGATTCGTTACGTTTTTATATCAATCCAGACCAACTAAGCGAAGGAGTACACAAATTGACTGTAAATGCCATCATGGCCTCAGGTACCGGCAGTTTAGCTGAGATGATGGGATTGGAGGGTTATACGGGAGCATTGTCGTGGAATATTCGCGTTATACACAATCCACAAGACCGTTTTGAACTTGGATACCGCATTAACGAAGAAGGATTTTTGGAGATTTTTTGGAAAAATGACGTTCCTGAAAATATTATCGAAAAATATACCGTGCATTCAGGATCTACTGCAAATCCAGAGATTACAATTAATGATGTAACACAAAAATCATTCGTTGATTATGAGTATGTATGTGGACATGGGGGATACGAAGTTACAACCTATCTGAAAGATGGGTATTCATTTTCACAACGACTTTCTTTTGATACACCTACTCCGACAATTTATTTTGAAGATTTGGGGCTTGACAATCTTCGTGTATATTGGGATAAACCCTTTGCTAACGGACGTTTTAATCTCAAGGTCGATAATATTACGATTGCTTCTGAAATTAACGACACAACAATTACTATCCCTCAAATTTTTGGCGAAAATCGTCAATTTTATCTAGAAATCAGACAGCAAAAACCTGAATATGACAACAATAGCTATCCATTCAAGGCTTGGGGTAGTTTTATCCAAGGAGCGACCTTGGACCTGCCAAACTGGCCACAATACGCATATAACATTAAAGATAACATTATATATACTAGTAGATATAGTAGTTTGGTCGCTTTTGATGCAACAACCATGCAAGAAATAAACACAGTGTCGATAATTGGCCATCCCTTTGGATTAGATTATGGGGGGAAAATTGCCTCGGCGCCGCACAATTCAACAGTTGCTGCAATGACAGGTGAAGAGACTTGGATTTTTACCGATAGTCGTTTTATTAATCCAATTAAAATTTCCTCATTACCAGGCGATGGTCATACTCGTTTATCTGCCTTGACAAGCAATGACAGATTCTTTGTAGTACAAGCCGGTTCTAATATCTGTCAAATTTTTAATACCCTAACAGGCGAAAAAATATGTGAATTTCCATTCACATATAAAACAATATACGATATTCCCGATTTTGTTACAGTATCCGAAGACGGACAATATTTCTGTGCGTCGTCGGAAAATGGAATGGAAGTATTTGAGGTTAATGGAACTACGACAAATTTACTATATACCGATACAAGGCGATATATAGGTGCAATGTTTGTACCTTCTCAGCCCGACAAACTTCTCCTTGTAGTCGATTCAAATATTGAAATGCGCCAATTACCTAGTTTCAATCTAATCCAAACACTTGATGTCTCAGCAAATGGTGCTATACTTTGCAATATCGACCCGGCAAGTATGAGCTTACTCTACTATCAAAACGATTCGTTGAAAGTTTGCAAGATTAGTAATTTAACGGAAACGATATTTAAAATAAGAAGCGATGAAAAAACTTGTAAAATGTTTAATAATAAATTGTTGACATCTGGTAATGGTGGAATATATCTTGATATAAATCCCTACCTAAGTCGCTAAATTAAAAATGCCCAAACAGAAAACACGCTGTATAGATGTTTTGGCGATAAGTGGTTTGGGGCTGTTCAGGGCGAAGCAACCCTCGCAGTGCTGCCGCTGCGCGGCGCTTCAGACTTAAAGAAAAGAGAACCCTTCTTGACATTCTGTAAAATAGTATATACTTTAGTAAATGTAAGTAACCCAAGGGGGAGGGGATTCAAAATTGAACAGAGCAGGCAAAGAAAATATATCGAATATCAAACAAATACTAACATCGTGCATCATGAAAAAGATATCGTTCGTAATAGCGCTAGCGTTAATGACTACTGCAGCATTCTGCCAAACAGGAATAAAGGAGTCGCCAGCACATATAGCATATTTTGAAACGAACAAGGCTATCCTGAGCGAGGAAGAAATCGGCAATCTCAACGAATTTGTCAGGGATTTTAATAGCAAGAAGGAGACGCTATTCCGAATTAATCTCATTGGATATACTGACAGCACAGGGAGCAAGGAGTATAATTTAGAGCTATCGAGAAAAAGGGCTGAGGCGGTAAGGTCATACTTTGTCTCCATTGGGGTAAAACCAAGGTATATTTTCTTAGAGTACTATGGCAGTGAAAAGGCTATTAAAACAAATACCACAGAGGAGGGCAGGGCGCTGAACAGGCGAGTTGAAATCTACTTCAACTCTAGCTCAGAAAATATGTTGAAGGATAGCACTGTTAAGGAGCTGTTCAAACGCCTTGCTCCAAAAGAACAAAAATTTCAAATTAGCAGTGACCTCGGTGGAGAAATCATTGGCAAGCATGGCACCAAAATTATTATACAGCCCAACACCTTTACAGACAGTGACAATAAAGCTGTTAACGCCAATGTTCAAGTAACTCTTCGAGAATTTTATGACCCTGCCGCAATGGTTTTGGGCAACCTGAATACGCTGACCACGGATGGTAAAACGCTTACTACTGCTGGTATGATAGAGGTAAGGGCAACAAGTAAAGGGAAATATCTGAGAATTAACCAACCATATAGCGTAACATTCAAAACGCAACCCACCAATGAAAAAATGAAGCTCTTTTATGGAATTCCCAATAGTAAAACCAAGCAAATCTATTGGCAGGATGCAGATTCAATCGATAAAGAAATCATATTTACAAATCAAGGTCTTAGGTATGTATCCAAATCACAAATCAAATATATAAGTGATTCAAGTTTCAACAAATTACTTCTCTCAGCAAAACCAAGGTATAAAGATGCAAATGATTCTTTATTACAGCAATACCGAACATTTCAAGCAAGTAGGTTTGGATATATTAACTGTGATGCATTTGCAACTGGAGAAAGGATCGAATTTACTTTTAACAAATCTGAATTTGAAAATAAAGATTATGGGATATCACTAATCTTTGTGGGGAAAGTTAAGGGTGTAATGAATTTGACATCCTCCTACGACCCCGTTATGCTTACGCCCATGATACCTGAAAATACAACTGCTTATGTAGTTATGGTATTATTGGAAAATAATCAAATAAAGACCGATGTCCAGAAAATTATTATTAAAAAGTCTAATCAACTAACCTTTAAACCCACGCTTACTAGCGTTACGGATTTCAAAAAATTGCTTAACGATGTTAGTTTTTAATGCTTCCTACTGCTCCAGCATCAAGAATTACAAACAGAATAATGGACCTTGATAACCATGGTGTTCAAAACACAGAAAAGTTTAAGCATGTAGTATGGCGCAATGTAAAGTCAAGCATTTTATTTACCTTAAAATACAAATACCGCTTTAGGATTTTATTATAGAATTAGACTATACGGGCATGAACATGGTTGGGCTTTATTTGAGGCAGTTGCGTAAACGGTACCTGATGTATCGATTCGGTCGCAAATTAGATCGGAGAATTAAACCGCTAAGGAAAATGGCTGAGGGGAGCCGAAACCCTCTGATCCAAAAAAACCTGAGGGAAAACGAGCTTCTCTTTGAGACCCTCAAAAAAGTTTACAAAAAGAGTTTAGACAGGGATTGGACAAAAGTTGCTGATGAAAACACCACAACACCGGGACCGAACACTAAACAACTGAAAAATGAAAATAATAATATGCTTAGCGAAAAGTCAGAAGTGGAGCTAAAAAAGAACTCTTCTAAAGAAGGCTGCCTGGTTGATTTTGTTGAAACAACCATAGCCATACTGTGCGTTTGTGTCGTCGCCTATTTTCGGTGGGGGCTCGATATGCATTCTTTGGCAATTATGGTTGCCCTAGGATTGCCTATTTTGTATTTTATCTATGGTGCATTAGTAGCAAGGAAAGATTGGTATGAACCAAAACCTACTGGATTCCTTGTATTGCTAGTTGGAATTCTTGTTTCTCTTTGCCACAGGGATGATTCCATTCCGGTTTCAGAAGAATGGAAACTTTTGATTGCTTATTTCGTGTGGCTTGCGTTGTGTGGATTTGGTATTTGGCTTTTAGGCCAGTTGCTTGCATTTCTCTTAAATTGGATATCTCCGCGATATAAAAAGCATGTGAAAAAAAAGAGCGAACACATCCTGTATAAAACCACCTATCGCATGCACGGACGCGAAAGAGATGAGGATATAGAAACGTTCAGGCGGTTGTGGGAAAAATACTACATAAGAAGAAATGACACTTGGCCCTATGATTATTAGCGGCTGCTGGGCAATGGCTTCCAGTAGGGAAGTGTTTTCAGGTTTTGGACCTGAAGTAAGCCCGAAAATCCAAGGGTGAAGTTTCAGGTTTTTACCTGAATATTTTTAAAATCGCTACCTTTCGGTAAACAGACCTTAATACTTTACAACCATGAAAAAACTTAACCTAGACCCCTTCAAGCTGGTGCTGCTTGGGCTGCTCACCTGGCTGTGCTTCTCCATGCACGGTATTTCAAAAAACGGAAGATATGTGCATTGCCCTGATAATTATTGTTTTTACGATACTCAAACCGGAAGTGTATATGAATACCTTTCAGATACCAGTGGTCATAGTCCTAAACATCAACGTTTTGGTATAGGCATTGATAAGTAGCGAAAGGTGTAA
>DATKTT010000253.1:0-12490 GCA_035530955.1 Williamwhitmania sp.
GTCATTTTGCATATTGAGTCAATTGCAATGGTGATAACAATGCTACGTTTTTATTGTGATTGGTATATTTATCATATTTATTATTGGTGTGTATAAGTCAATTTCCTGATTATCTGTATGTAGTGATATAATTAAAGAATATCGACTTTTCTTTTCCATTTGCTTTAAATTTGTTCTTTCTCTCCACCAACCAACAACTGGATATATTCCAATTAAATTACATGAAGCAATTTCTGCTGCAGTCTTCTCAATAAAATCAGAATGCAGAGAACCATGATGTCTTAAACCGCTACCAATATTCCATCTATCCGTGTCATTTTTTATAGATTGGTAATCTTCTTCACGTTCAATTGCAACATTAATTCTTCTTGTAAAGTCTTCTAAAGTTTCTGTTGGGTTATTCAACTCAAATCTTAAACCGTGAGAGGCATATCTGTATCTATCTTTCCAACCAATTTCACCTGGCCCCGGTTCTATAAAGTAAGAGAGTGTTATTTTAACTTTAATTTTCATTGCACCTAAGGCCAAAAGGTCTTCTTTGGGCCATGGTAATTGGTATAAATGCATCTCGTTAGACCTGTAACCTCCTCCTTCTCTCTTACAGAATGGTTGTATCTCTTCTTGTGCAATTAATGTTAAACTATTATCAAGACTACTCATCGCTTTTCGAAGGTCTGGTACCCCATAACCACATATTCGTATCAATTCCGCGATACTTCCTTTTTTACTTGTGTCAATGTTAAATTGTGAGATAAGTTCCTTAGTCCATTCCGCAGAATGAACCATCAGTCCCCGCAATGTTTCCGGCCATGCATTCGGATACCTTACTTGCAGTTGAGCCGCAAACCAAGAAGCATGAGCAGTCGCTTCACTTGTACCATTTATTATATCAAATTGTTCTTTTGTACTATTTGCAGAAACAGTTAAAGAGGATAAATCTTCTAAGTTTGATATAAACCCATCTGTGGCAACAATCAAATTTCCTCCTTCCAGAACAATGTCTGGTTTTAGAGGCCATTTATTGCTTTCCCATGGTAGTGAAGTTGTGCTGTAGGGTGATAAACTATCTGCCTTTGCTAGGGTTTTATAACCTTTGTATGCTGTTTCGTTGATTTGAATCTTATTTGTGTATGCACCAATTGTTAATGCATTCCAAGATTGAGCAGGACTTTGAATAGGTGATTTTTTATTTGATTCTGGATATAGTTTCCAATCTTCTTGTGTTATTATATTTCCTGCAGATATAATAAATAATCGTTGAATATTATCTTCTGCTCCAGATGTTAAGGCGTCAATTGCCGCTGACCATGATGAGGGAGATCCGTTGTCTGTTCCTCTCTCACTTGTTACTGCCATACAAAATATTCTATTGTATTCAGGATGAGCAATTTCAGCTCTACTAATGGATTGAGCAACAATTTCTCCCCATAACTCATATGGATTCTCTCCATACTGTTTCGGCGGTAGTATTTTTATCGATTCAAGTTTGTGTTTTAATTCAATAGGCAAAAGACTTTCAAGTTTCTCTTGTAGATTCTCATAAGATGCTATTCCACTCATTAAAGTGCCATGTTCATCATTATCATGTATACCCCATTCGGGAATGTATGTATGACAATCATTATCATTTAATATGGGTTGTAATAATAAGTGACCATTATTAACACCACCATCTAGAATTGATATGACAACAACTGTTTCTGAAATTTTGATCCTCGAAAGAAGATCCTTGACCCAATCTAATTGTTCTATGTTTGTTTGGCTTGTCCAAAAACTTGCCGCTTCCTGCGCTTTTCTAAATTCCGCTATACTATCACTTCTTTCAATAAGTTCTTTAAGATTTACTCCGTTTGCTTTAACTAATAAAACCAACCTTTCCGGGAAATGTAAAAATTCTCTTTTGAATTCAATGTTAAGTGAGTTACAAATAGTGAAAAACTTATTTATTACATCACTTTTATTTGACTTTTCCGAATACAAAAGCCATATCTCACACCAGATTGGAATATCTAAGGGTAATAATTCTAGTGAATCTCGCCAAAATGCATCTAATTGAGAGGCAATAGTTAAATCTTCAATGCTAGCAACAAGAGCCATGTTTTTAGGATTTGCCTTACCCGTATTTTTATTAATATTGTCCTTTTCTGGGTTAGCATATTCTCTAATCTTGTCAAGAAAGTATTCCGTACATCTGTTAGGTATGTAAACAGTTGCATATGTTTCATCCAATTCTTTTTGTTTGACTACCTTTACATTAAGTAGTCGAATGTCTTTCTTTATGTTCTCTAGACTTTTTGTTACCAATTCGCATCCAGTCTTCCCTTTGAATTGAATATAAAAACCATCTTTGGTTGGTATTGAGGCTGCAATTCTTTCTAGTTTATGTTTTTCTATTTCTTTCCAGATAGTTTGGAAACGTCTAATGAGGTATTCTGAATGAACTTTTCTGTCTCTATTGGGAATGTTGGGTGGCATTCCTCCTGGAGGAGGACTAAATGGAATGGGGCTCTTTAAATCTTTAAGGAATATATGAAAATGCTCACCTCTCGCCATAAGCTAAAAATCTATCTTCCAACATTTGTATTAGAAGGTCTTTTGTTACAGTTTTTTTATCTGAAAGTATTGTTTCTTTTATGGCGTCATCACAAGCTCTTGTAATATCTGCATGGCTTAATCCTTTTGCATGGCCAACAATGCTTGTGGTTGTATATTTCCCATGAAACATTCCTAATCTATTTTTTATCAACATTTCAATGAGTTGGTCATCGGGTTTGTTATAATGAATAACATCATCAAACCGTCTAAAAAGAGCTTGATCAAGAAGGTTTATATTGTTTGTAGCGGCAATGATGAAACTTTCTGAATCATCATTTTCTATGAATTGTAAAAATGCATTTAGAACTCTACGCATTTCACCAACATCATTATCTTTTGCCCTCTCTGCTCCAATTGCATCGAATTCATCGAAGAGGTAAACTCCTCTGTGTTTACCGATTAAATCGAAAATCTGGCGAAGTTTTGCACTAGTTTCCCCCATAAACTTAGTTATAAGTTTATCCATTAGGACAGTGTATAGGGGCAGGGAAAGTTCTCCTGCAATTACAGATGCAGTCATAGTTTTACCTGTTCCAGAAGAACCAGCAAGTAAAATTTTTCTTCTATTATGCAGTCCGTATTTTCTGATTTTTTCCTTTTGCTTGTATTCTCTTAAAATTCTGTCTATTCTTTGATGAAAGACCTTTGGACCAATCAATTCGTGGATATGTGTTTTTGGGGAAGATGCAATTACTAGGTCATTTAAATCTGGGGAAAATTCAAGGATTCGAATAGGTGTATATTTGTTCTTGTCAACTAAATCTTTGATTTCATTAGCAAGCATTGAATGGCCGACCCTTGCTTCATTGGCAGCAATTTGGAGCGCAATGGTGTTAAATCTCTCTGAATTATTGTCAAAGTGAGATTTTAAAAGGGTTTTTAGTTGCTCTGCTGTGGCCATTTTTTTCTTACAAAATAACACTTTTTTCCTTAAACCTATCAATTACAACAAAGTATTATTCTTGTCAATGGGAGTTATTGCGTTATATATTAATGTGTTGATCGCTGTCAGGATGATCGGTTCTCTTCCTAGTATAATGAAAATTTAATGGAAAGTCTGTAACGTCTCCTTTTATCTCAGTAGAGTCATTATCTACTCCTCCAAGTTGCCTCTCTGGTATTGCTCCAGGGTGGCTCGCTTCTGCAGCTTTCCGGCATCGGAGAGGAGAAATTGTGGTATGGCCACCAGCTGGCGTGGAATTTCGTAACGCTGCAGTATGGTGGGGAATAGGTTTTGTAGCCGTTGCTGCTCATCGGCCTGCAGCGGTTCGCCCTCGGTAAACAGCACAACGCGCTCGCCCAGCGCATCGTCGGGTTGCCCGGCCACAAAGTAGCGGCGGTGGATGTGGGGGAAGAGCTTCTTCTCCACCTGCTCGGGAAATATCTTTACCCCGCCGCTGTTTATTACGTTGTCGGCGCGCCCTATCCACTCAAAGTGGCGGCTGTCGGCAATGCGCACCACATCGTTGGTAACCAGCGTATGGTTTGTGAGGGCCGGGGCCGTAATGGTTAGGCAACCACGGGAATCGGTGCTTACCTCCACGCCGGGTAGTATTTCGTATAGTCGGCTCTGCTTTGGTCCGTTCACAGGTCTTAGCGCCACGTGCGAGCTGGTTTCGGTCATGCCGTAGGTGGCATATACCCTGGCCGGTAGCGTGCTGCACTGCTCATCGAGCTCGGCGGGTATTTCGCCTCCGCCCACAATTATGGTCTCCACCCCGCCACGCTGCAGCGTCTCCATGGAGTGGGCCAGCTGGTAGGGTGTAATGGCAGCAAAGGTTATGGGTGTGTGAATGGACTCAAAGGGGTTAGCCGAAGGTTCCGTGGCAATCAGGTTCATGCTGGTGAGAAAGGCGCGCACCACCATCATCTTCCCCGCAATATAGCTTATGGGCAGGCAGAGCAGCGCCTGCGTTTGGTCGTTCAGCCAAAAATAGTCACGAGTTAGCCCAGCCGAGGCCACCATGTGGCGCTTTAGCTGGCGTATCTCCTTGGGTGCCCCGGTGGAGCCGGAGGTGAACAGCGTAACGTAGTCGTTGCCGTTTAGCCACTCCAAAATAAAGCGGTGCAGGCTGCGCTCCCATTCGGGGAGAAGCGGGTTTTGCGCCTCACTGATGCAGTGGTGCAGCAGCTCGTTGCCCGTGCGGGTAACTCCGTTGAGGGTCAACCGTTGCTCTACTCTTTCCATCGGCACATGGTTAGGTTCCACGGGTTGGCGGTGTCGTAGTGCAACTTTCCTTCGCGAATGGTGAGCGGTGAGGGGATGTTGTTTGTAAAAACCTGTCCGGTTCCCAGCCCCTGAGGCATGTTGCTGTTGAGCGTAAAGGTCCACTGCGCAATGGCGTTTAGCCCAATGTTTCCTTCCAGTGCCGAGGTTACCCACCAGCCCGTATTGGTTTGGTTGGCAGCATCAATCCAGCAGTGGCTGCCCGCAAATCCGCCAATGAGGCTTGGCTTTAGAATAATGTATTGTGGCCTTATTTGTTGAAGAAGCGGTAGCCTATCGGCTTTTGCTACGCCAATCAGTTCCTCGTCCAGCGCAATGGGTATGGGAGATTGGGTGCAGAGGCGAGCCATCTCCTCCGGTTGCCCCTGCCGTATGGGTTGTTCAATGGAGTGAATGGAGAATTGTGCCAGCCGTTCCAACTTTCCCAAGGCCTCCTTGGGGGTAAAGGCTCCGTTGGCGTCCACGCGTAGCTCAATTTCGCTGGGCGAAAAGGTTTGGCGAAGGTTACGCAGAATCTCCAGTTCGGTATAGAAGTCCAGCGCCCCAATCTTCAGCTTTATGCAGGTAAATCCGTCCTCCAACTTCTCCGACAGCTGCTTCTCCATCTGTTGTCGGTTGCCCATCCATACCAGCCCGTTAATGGGAATGCCTGCTTCGCCGCTGGTAAAGGCTGAGGGGAAAAGGATGTTGGTTCCCAGTTGTGCGTTTTGAAGGGTGAGCATGGCCACCTCCAACCCAAAGGCAATGGATGGGAATTGCTCAAGGTTGAGGTCGTGGATTGTTTTGCCGCTGGTAATGCTGCTGCACACCTCCTGCAGCTTATCGGTATAGCTTGGTATATGATCAATGCTCAGGTCGGGTAGGGTGGAACACTCTCCAATGCCGGTGGCACCGCTGGTGGTGTCGCGGAGCAGCAGGTAGTAGGATCTCTTCTCGGTAAGCGTTCCGCGCGAGGTTTTCCCTGGAATCTTGAAGTTGAGGGTGTGTCCTATATATCTTGCCTCTAGCATTGGTCCATCAAATATTGTTTTGCAAAAACTTCATGTCCCTTTCGGGTGAAGTGTATATAAATTGAGGTGCTATAGCAGCAATCCCATCCCAAAGGTCACCGAGAATAGAAGCGTGGAGAGCGAAAGGCGCTTCAGCTCGTTGTTGAGTTCGGCGGGGATGCGGTTGGTGAACACCGCCCTTACGTTGAGGGTAAGCGGCAGAATGGTTATCACAAACAGCAGCTGGTAAAGCGTGTGGTAGTGCAGCATTATGTATAGCCCTCCAGTTATCAGCGCCACCACCAGCAGCAGCAAGTGGTATACCTTTGCCTTGGAGCTGCCCATCATCACAACCAGCGTATGCTTGTGGGTTTTTATGTCGTTGTTTACATCGCGTAGGTTGTTCAGGTTAAGCACTCCTGCGCTCAGCAGTCCAATGGATGTTGCCGGTAGCAGCAGGTCGAGCCGCATCATGTGGGCGTGCAGGTAGTAAGTTCCCATTACACCCAGCAATCCAAAGAAGAGAAATACAAACACGTCGCCAAAGCCGCTGTAGCCGTATGGGTTTTTACCCACGGTGTAGTTAATTGCAGCTCCAATGGCCGTGAGACCGAGCAGGAAGAAGATTACCTTTAGTAGGGCATGTCCTCCACCTAGACCCTCAAATATGAGCAACGAACCTGATACCAAGGTCATGAGCGACACCGCCACTATGGCCCACACCATTTGGCGTGACGTAATGGCTCCCGTTTGCACCATGCGTGCCGGTCCAATCCTATCGGCGGTATCAGTTCCCTTGGCAAAGTCGCCATAGTCGTTGGCTAGGTTCGATAGCACCTGAAGCAGCAGCGACGTGGCAGCCGCCAGCACAAACACGCTCCATCGAAACAGGCCGTCGGCTGCGGCAATAAAGCTCCCTAGTATGGAGCTGGAGAGCGCCAGTGGCAGCGTTTTTGGTCGGATGGCATGCATCCAGGGAATTAGCTTACGCATTATAGGTTTTGGTTTTACGGAGGAGGCACACCTCCGGCCTCCTTCTTGTGCTGTTCAATTTACGGTAAACGGGGGAATTTTTTGAAGTCGGGTTTCCTTTTTTCGAGAAAAGCTCGCTTGCCCTCTTGCGCCTCCTCTGTCATGTAGAAGAGCATGGTGGCGTTACCTGCAAGCTCCTGTATGCCTGCCTGCCCGTCGAGCTCGGCATTGAGACCGGCCTTTATCATGCGAAGTGCAAGTGGGCTGTGCTCCATCATCTTTTTACACCACGCCACGGTGGCATCCTCTAGTTGGTCGAAGGGAACCACCTTATTCACCAACCCCATCTCCAGCGCCTCCTGAGCCGAGTATTGCTCACAGAGGAACCATATTTCGCGTGCCTTCTTCTGGCCCACCACCCTTGCAAGGTAGGAGGAGCCAAAACCGGCGTCGAAGCTGCCCACCTTGGGACCTGTTTGTCCAAAAATGGCATTCTCCGAGGCAATGGAGAGGTCGCACACCACGTGCAGCACGTGTCCGCCACCAATGGCGTAGCCGTTTACCATAGCCACCACGGGTTTGGGTAACGAGCGAATCAGCTTTTGGAGATCGAGCACGTTGAGGCGTGGCACGCCGTCCTTGCCAATGTATCCAGCGGTGCTCTTTATGTTTTGGTCGCCACCGCTGCAGAAAGCCTTGTCGCCTTCGCCGGTTAGAATTACGGTGTAGATGTCGGGGCTTTCGCGGCAGTAAACCATCGACTCAATCATCTCCTTCACCGTGTCGGGAGTAAAGGCGTTGCGGTAGCGTGGGCGGTTGATGGTAATCTTGGCAATGCCCTCAAAGTATTCAAACTTTATCTGCTCAAACTCCTTTATGGCTGTCCAATTTCTGCTGCTCATTGTGCTTGTCGTATTAGTTTGTAGTAATCCTTAAATGTTTTTATGTTGATGTCGAAATCGGTTTTTACCTCCAGAACGGCGGGGTTGTTGCCATTGCTGTAGAGCCACTGAATTCCTTCCCGGAACTGTTCCATGTTGCTGCAGGAGGAGAAGGCAATGCCAAAGGCCGATACGAGTGACTTCAGATCGACGCTATGCGGCGTTTCAAAGTAGGGGCGTGCAGCCTGCATGGTCTCTCCCGACTCTATCAGCCTAAAGATGTTTCCTCCGCCATTGTTTATCACTATCACCTTTAGGTTGCTGGGGAACTGGCGGTTCCACATTCCGTTTGAATCGTAGATAAAGGCGAGGTCACCCGTGATAAGCGTTGTAGGCTGCTTGCCAGCGTAGGCTGCTCCGGCAGCGGTGGATAGACATCCGTCAATGCCCGAAGTTCCGCGGTTGCAGTGGTAGCTTATCTGTGGGTTGGTGGCATAAAGCTGTGAGTAGCGAATGGGTGTGCTGTTGGACAACTGAAGGTTGCTTCCATCGGGCAGGTTTTTCAGCAGCTCGTCAAAGGCAGTGAAGTCACAGAACGGTAGCGTGGGCAGTAACTTCTCGTGGTGATGGCGAATGGTTGTCTCCTTTTCGGCGGCACGGGAGGCATAGCCACTTTCGGCTTGAACATCCTTGCCAACAAAATGGTGTAACAGCAAGGTCGGTTCGGTAACAATGCTGTGGGTTAGGCTGTCGTAGGTGTCCACCATCTCCTCGGTGCGATGAATGCGCCAGTGCTCCACCGGCTTATGCTGCCGCAGGTATTTTTTTACCCTTCCCGAAACTAGCGAGTCGCCAATGGTTACCAGCAGGTCGGGTTGAAAGTCGCGCTTTTCGTCATCGGTGAGCGTTGCAATGAATCGCTCCGGTGCGAAAATGATTTTCTCCCCGGAGATATTCGAAATATTTTCGGCCATCACCACCACCGACGGATCGTCGGCCAGCTGGTTTAGCAGCTCGTTCAGCCCTCCGTTTTTCGATTCAAATCCGCAAATAATCAGCTTCTTTTGGGCGGCTTGCCAGCGCGTTATCAGGAGGTTTATCTCCTCTTCGGGCAGCAGCAATTCCGGTTCCGATGCCTCAACCACCATAATATTTTGGCTCACCTCCGGAAGCGGGTTGTAGAGCGGTTCCCGCAGCGGCACGTTGATATGCACCGGACCACGATCGGCTCGCAGTGCGGCGCGAAGCGCTTCGTTTACCAAGCGGTGGCTGTAGCGGAGGTCGGTATCGGAGGCTGTCTCCACGGGCAGTTCTACGCTGTGCTTTATGTAGTTTCCAAAAATGTTTGTCTGCCTAATTGTTTGGCTGTCGGCCTGATCAACGCGCTCGTGGGGACGGTCGGCGGTAATCACCACCAATGGCAACTTTTGGTAGTAGGCTTCGGCAATGGCCGGGGCAAAGTTGAGTACCGCCGTTCCAGATGTGCAGACAATTCCCACCGGTTTTCCGGTTTGAAGAGCCATTCCCAGCGCGAAGTAGGCTGCCGAGCGCTCGTCGGTAATGCTGATACACTCCAGCTTGCCGTGGCCTGTGAAGGCTGCAATGAGTGGTGCATTGCGCGAACCGGGTGCAATCACCACCGCCTCCATTCCATGAAGGTAGCAAATCTCCGGTAGGTCTTTAATTCCCTGTCTTATTGAGCTCATAGCTGCTGTTTATGCCATTTACAACCGAAAGTAGCGTCATCATCTTCTGGCCAGTCTCCTCCCACTCCCTTTCTGGTATCGACTCGGCAGTGATACCAGCACCCATAAAAAAGGCGAAGGCATTCTCCGTAATTTTCATGCAGCGGAGGTTTACATAGAGCAAAGTTTTTCCGTTGAAGTTCACTGGTCCAACAAATCCGGTGTAGAACTGGCGATTGTGCGGTTCCACCTTTTCCACAATAGCTCTTGCTGCTACTTTGGGCAAACCGCAAACCGATGGGGTAGGCTGAAGCGCTTCCACCAAAAGGCCTATTCTATTTTTCAGCTGCGCTGCGTTGAACTGAAAGCTGGTTTTTAGGTGCACCAAGTTCCCGGCTCTATGGGTTGATGGACCCTCCTTGCGATACTCGGTTATGCCAAAGTTATTGAGCACGTCTTCTATGTAGCTGGTAACAATTCCTTGCTCCTTTAACTCTTTTCCCTGCCAGGTAACCTGCGACATTCTTCTGTTATCCATCGATTGGGTTCCGGCGAGCGAGATGGTCTCTGCAACATTATCCATAACCGTAAGTAGTGGTTCCGGTGAGGCTCCCATCCAGCATCCCACCTCAGGAATATTAAACACGTAAACAAAGGCATCGGGGTAGGCGTCAGCAAGAGAACAAAAAATTGTAGTAATCTCCTCGGTAGGCCTGCGTGGTTGCAGCTTAATGCGCGAGAGTACCGCCTTCGTTATATTTCCCTTGGTAATTTCGGCTTGCATTGCCCTTACCTGATCTTCAAACTCCTGCTTGGTTGCTTCATAAAGGCTCTCGGCTGGTAGTGGTTCAACACCATCCGATGCGGTTACTTCCGACAGGGTATGCAATATCTCCTTCACCGTTTTATGGCTGGTGTGAACCATGTTTGGTTCAATTACGTAGGTTGGCCCTGTTTGGCTGAATGGTGATGCTACAAACCCTTCAACGCTATCGAGTGCCGAAAGGCTGGTAAGTATGTGTGGCTGCTTTGAATGCTGAATGAAGGTGGTAATGCGTTCACTTCTGGGCTCATGAAATGAGGCAAATGGAATTCCTTTGCTGAAGCAAATCTGGTGTAAATGCTCAAGGGTTGCCTCCTCGCAATATTCTCTTTCTACTTTCACCTACTTCTTCCCTTTCTCTATAATCATGTTGGTAATCCGTCCCACCATAACCTTACGACCCTGTTCGTCTTCGATGCTGATGCTCCACACGTGCGTTCGTTCACCGCGATGGAGTAGCGTTGCCGTAGCCGTAACTAACCCCTTTCTCACGCTGGCCAAATGGTTCCCATTAATTTCAACCCCAACGGCCGTATATTTCTCTTGGTCTATTAGCAGTATCGATCCTGCGCTTCCCACCGACTCAGCCAACGCCATGGATGCGCCTCCATGAAGAATACCGAACGGTTGAACCGTGCGGCTGTCGACGGGCATGGTTGCCCTAACAAGCCCCTCTTCGGCCTTGGTATACACAATGCCGAGGGTTTCCATTAGCGTGTTTTTGCAAAGCGTGTTTAGCTTGGTGAGCAAATCTTCCATCAGCCAATTTTTATAGTCAAAACAGCTGTCCGCTCAATCTGTTCATGCGGTAACAGCCAATTATTTCTTTTCAGAGGTGGCAGCGTAGCAGGTGATGATTGTTTCAAAATTCGCAGCTAAAATAATAAATCCCTCGCGGTTGTGGATGGTCGCAATGAAAATCTCTACTAACTTACTAGGGATTTATGCTCCAAGTTACAACTCTTTTGTGGTAGAAAAAGGAAAAGCCCCACTCGGTGGGAGCAGGGCTTTTATGGAGTTTTGTTAAGTGCTAGTGATGAACGTTAGCCACAGCGTTACGGTCGTGTTTATACTTGAATACCAATGGGAATACAAGCGCTAAAACAAGAGCGTAGGCGGCAAATACCATCCAAATGTTGTGCCAATTCCTTGTTAATACTTCATGGGTGGTTGGGTTGTAGGTAGTGAAGATGTCCACAATTTTACCGCTGGCAAATCCTCCAATAATGGCACCCAGTCCGTTGGTCATAATCATGAAAAGTCCCTGAGCACTTGCTCTAATGTTAGGGGCAACCTCTTGCTCCACAAATAGTGAACCGGAAATGTTGAAGAAGTCGAAGGCCATACCATAGATGATCATGGAAAGAACCAGCAGTATCAAGCCGTGTCCGGGATTCCCAATTCCAAAGAGACCAAATCGGAATACCCATGCAAACATGCTCATCATCATTACCTTTTTAATGCCAAACCGGCTGAGGAAGAAGGGGATGGTGAGGATGAACAATGTTTCTGAAATTTGCGATACCGACATCAGTAGGTTGGGGTGCGTAACAGCAAACGATGACTTATACATTGCATCCATGCTGAAGGAGTCGAGGAATGAACCTCCAAAGGTGTTGGTTATCTGAAGGGCTGCTCCCAGTAGCATGGCAAAGATGAAGAAAACGGTCATCTTGCGTTGTTTGAAAAGCACAAATGCATCTAAACCCAGAGCTGAAACAAGTGAACCCTTTTTGCTCGATTTGGATGGAGGGCAAGCGGGCAAGGTGAAGGCATATACTCCCAGTGCAATGGCCGTGATGGCTCCAACGTAAAATTGAATTGGACTTCTTGCCCAGCCAAACAGGTCAACTACCCACATGGCAGCAATAAATCCAATGGTTCCCCACACGCGGATAGGAGGAAAAACCTTTACCACGTCGTAGCCTTTTTGAGCCAGAATATCGTATGAAACGGTGTTGTTCAAAGCAATGGTTGGCATGTAGGTCATGAGGTAGAGCAGCATGATCCAAAATAGCATGTTTGGATCGGAGATGGTTGATGCATAGAAGAGTAGCACGGCGCCAATAAGGTGGCATAAACCTAATACTCGTTCTGCATTCATCCATCGATCGGCTACAATGCCAAGTAGTCCCGGCATAAATAGCGAGGCAATACCCATGGTAGCAAATATGCCACCTATTTGTTCTCCAGAAAAATGAAGGGTGCCACCAAGATATCCACCCAATGAGATAAGCCATGAACCCCATACAAAGAACTGCAGGAAGTTCATTATTGTAAGACGATTTTTAATGTTCATTGTAAATCTCTTTTTTTGA
>DATKTT010000254.1:0-4648 GCA_035530955.1 Williamwhitmania sp.
AACGTATTATCTCCGAACACCCCCCTTTGAGCTGATTACACATTTGGCTAAGAAAAGGGCAGAAATTGATTTCTGCCCTTTTTTTGCTTCATTTGCAGAAAAAAAATGGACTGCAAAGCAATAGAGAAGCAGTGGCGCCCAATATTGGAAACTGCCTGTAAAAAGGCTTTCAACGAAACACACATCCCATCGCACGACATATTGCACCACCGAAGGGTATGGCGCTACGGCCGTGAGCTGCTACGCAACCTTGAACAAGAGGAGGAGTCGAAGCAGATACGGAATGTAGGGAACCTGCTTACGGCAGCCTACTTTCACGATACCGGCCTCACCACCAACCCCGGTGAGGAGCACGGAGCTGCCTCCCTCCAGCTGTTCACCTCCTGGGCAATGAACCACCTCGACATTTCCGCCATCACCGACGAACGGGCCGCAGAGGCCATTCTTCGCCACGACGATAAAACCTACAAATCGAATCGGAACCATTCAAATTCTCTTTCGGCTGGAGACACCCTAACCCTGCTCTCCATAGCCGACGACTTGGATGCTTTTGGCTATATTGGCATTGCGCGCTATACCGAAATTTATTTGCTCCGTGGAGCATCGCCGAGCAACCTGCCAGGTAAGGTGGTGCAAAATCTGGAGTCGCGGTGGAAGTTCATTGAACCGCTACTGCTGCAGCTTCCAGCACTTCACACCATACACAACGAGCGATACAACAAAACCTATCAGTTCTTCAAAAAATGGTCCGATTGCAGCCCCATTGCCTCTGAATATGACCTGTTTGCCAACGTGATCCAGCGAGTAATTGTTGATGAACAGGGTGACTGGAAAACACTTTCCGCCGCGCTTAACCAAAAGTCGTGGAACCACATTTCCACCACCATCAACGGCATTATTGCCGAGATTAGCCATTAGCGTATGGAACGGTACGATGTTATTGTAGTTGGAGGTGGACCAGCAGGACTCCTGGCCGCCGGAGCAGCGGGCTCGCTCGGAGCCAATGTAGTGCTGCTCGAAAAGATGGAAAAACCGGCCCGTAAGCTGCGCATCACCGGCAAAGGGAGGTGCAACATCACCAACGCCCGTCCGATTCCCGAAATACTACGAAAAATATACCCCTCACCAAACTTCTTTAAGCCCGCGCTCTACGAGTTTTCCAACGAGGCGGTGGTTAACCTGCTCAACGACTACGGAGTAAAAACCTACGTAGACCGGGGTGAGCGCGTTTTTCCCGAAAGCGAAAAGGCGTGGGACGTGGCCGAAGGGCTTATAAAATGGGCAAAGCAACAGAGCGTTGAAATCCGTTGCCACGCCAAGGTTACCGAAGTTGCAGAGAGTAGTGAAGGTTATCAACTCACAGTGGAGCAGCAAGGCGTTAAAGTCACTCTCTCCTGCAAAAGTCTTGTGATGGCTACCGGAGGCCTCTCCTATCCTGCCACCGGATGCACCGGCGACGGCTATAACTTTGCAAGTAATTTAGGCCACTCCATTTGTCCTCTTCATCCATCGCTGGTTCCGCTGGTGATGGGTCATCAACCGGGCGTGCTTCTGGAGAAAACCCACCTGAAAAATGTGGAGCTTACGCTGTGGGTTAATAACAAAAAGGTGGACAAGGAGTTTGGTGAGCTGGAGGTGCTCGATGGCAAGTTGGCCGGACCAATTACGCTGAGGTTAAGCCGAACTGCCGTGGAGGCCATTGAAGGAGGGTCGCCAGTAAGGTTCACCATCGACCTAAAGCCGGCACTGTCGGAAGAGCAGCTGGCCAATCGGCTTGCGCGTGAGCTGGCCAATCCGGCCAACAGAACGGCGGAAGGGGTGCTGCGTACGCTACTTCCACTGGCCATGCTTACACCAATGGGTGAGCTGCTAGGCTTTGAATTCTCGAAACCAACTAACTCGATAAATACGAAGGAGCAAAAGAAGCTGCTGAGAATGCTCAAGGAGTATCCGCTGGAGATTGTGGGCTATGGTGGCTACTCAGAGGCGATAGTTACGGCTGGCGGCGTGGAGCTAAAGGAGGTGAACTCTAAAACCATGGAGTCGAAGCTGCACGCGGGGCTCTTCTTTGCGGGTGAGCTGCTCAACCTCGATGCCGACACCGGAGGCTATAATCTTCAAATTGCTTTCTCCACGGGCTACCTAGCCGGTAAGCATGCTGCAGAAAAAGCAAAGGCCAGCCGTGACAATGGCTGACCTTCCCTTCAATCGAGTCTGGCTATGTTAAATTACTTCTGAAGAAACGGCATCCTTCATCTTTTGTTCAACGGCAGGCCAATTTACCACCTTCCAGAAGAGCGACACGTAGTCGGAGCGCCTATTCTGATAGCGCAGATAGTAGGCGTGTTCCCAAACATCAAGCGCGAGAATGGGAACACCAAACCGCGGTGCAATATCCATCAAGGTATTGTCCTGGTTGGAGGTGGAGACAATAAATAGCTTACCCGCTTTATCCACAGCGAGCCAGGCCCAACCGCTACCAAAAACTCCATTAGCTGCAGCCTCAAACTGCTTAGTAAAGCTATCGAACGAGCCAAAGGCCTCATTGATGGAGGCTAGCAGCTTTCCGGTTGGCTCACCGCCTCCATTTGGCGACATTACCTCCCAAAAGAGTTTATGGTTGAAATACCCTCCGGCATTGTTCTTGAGGGCCGGGGTAAGCTTGCTGGCCGAAGCAAATATTTCGGGAAGCGATTTTCCTTCGAAGCCGCTACCGGGCAGCGCAGCCAAAAACTTGGTGTAGTAGGCCTTGTAGTGCTTGGTGTAGTGAATCTCCATGGTCTCCTTATCCACGAATGCATTCAACGCATCGTAGGCGTAGGGCAGCGCAGGAAACGGATACACCTTGGTTAAATCGTCAGCGGCAGAGGCCACCTTCTGGGGCTCCTGAGCATTGGAAGCGGCAAAGGCCACCACCATGCCAACTAATAGAATAGCTTTTTTCATGTTGGTTAAGTTTTTAGGTTGAAGTAGAGAATAGATTACCTGAACTCAAGTAAGATTAGGGAATAAAACGCTCGCTATCAACTAACAAGAAATTGGAGGTATGGTTCAGCGCGCTGCCTCTTGAGAGGAAATATAGGATGGGTTAGGATTGAGGCGAATGAGCATATATGCGCAATTGTGTTTATGTCGTAAATGGGTGGAATAAAATCGGTCCATACATAAATAAAAAATTATTCTCACGCGAAGAGCGCAAAGAAATGCGCAATGCCCGCAAAGGCTCTGCGTCGCTTTGCGTTTACACTTTGCGTGCCTTGCGTGATGCACAGAGGAGTATTAGATCATAAGATAGTGCCTGGGAAGAGAGATCATGGTTGAGCAGATCATAGCCAGTTAGTATTAAATTTATATTTTCCCACGCAAAGAGCGCAAAGAAATGCGCAATGCCGCAAAGGTTTTGCGTTACTTTGCGTGAACCCCTTTGCGTCCTTTGCGAGACACATATCTGCCTATAAATTATTAACAATTCTGTGAATTCCCTCCTTTAACCGCTTCGTATTAAAGTTGATTAGTAAAGCCAACTTTTTATCAGCCAACTTCAAGTAGGTCAATGTTTGCGCAAAATGGACAGGGGCTAAATTTTCAACTGACTTTATTTCAATTATCACCTTGTTTTCAACAAGTATATCAAGTCTATATCCTACATCTTGTTTAACTTCTTTATAAACAAGAGGCATTGGCACTTGTGTTTTTACATTAAAACCTAATTCTCTTAAATCATAAGCCAAAGCCGCTTCATAAACCGATTCTAAAAGACCTGGCCCTAATGCCTGATGCAGTTCCATAGCCGCACCTATTATTTTATATGACAAATCGTTTTCATTCATCATCACCAATTTATAAGAATGAAATTAAGGAAAACCTTTACCAGCCCGTCAATAGTGATATCGTAGTATTAATGAGAACTGATATGTTTCTCAACAAAAAAATTAGACATATTTCTTCCACAATTAAGCATACCAAGCCTACTGCATTATGTTCTTAGAATTAAACCTGTCTTTTGTTTAAAGTATTTTGAAGCCTTACCACTCTTTACACCAAATATAGTAAAATTAAGAATACAAAACAGGGACTGATATGGGTCAAAGGCCTATGCCATCACCTTCATCTCGTTATTACCACTATCCTTTAACATTCAAATTGCCCCACGCTGGCAAGGGCTTGGAACAGACGGATGACACGCTTGACCGCCCTTTTTGTCGGTTTCCCCGAGCAGAATACAGACTAAAGGGTGCGCAATAATTATTTAAGTTGTTCTAAAAGGGATTTTTTTCTTAAATCACGGGAGCTGTGATGGATTGTTAAAAGATATGCTTTGTCACCTTTTAATTGGAAAATGATTCGATATTGACCCAAAATGAATTCCCTTATTTCATCAAGATAACCAGCTTCAGGAACCATCCTTGATTCCTTCGGATTTTTCTCAATCCTTTTTATTTCAAGCCAGATTTTTTTTGCCATTAAAGAGGCATAGTGTTCTGAATCAATCGCAATAAATTCGATAATGCTTTTGTAATCTTCATAAGCTTTATATGACCAAATTATTTCAGCCATTTAGCCATTTTTTTCTCAACCTGTTTTTTCGAATATACTCTACCTGATTCAACATCAGCTAGCCCATGTTCAATTTTGCTAAGCAATACAA
>DATKTT010000255.1:0-2558 GCA_035530955.1 Williamwhitmania sp.
TTTCTTTATATAATTGGCTAAGCCTTGTGTGGCCATGCCAAGGGTGTAAATGTTCATTCGGTTGGTGCCAACGCCCATGATTCCTCGAAGCCCTCCGGTGCCAAACTCCAGCTGAGTATAGAACGCTTCAATCAGCTCTGCCTGATCATGCTCTAGCAAGTGCTGAACTTTATCACGCGTTTCTTGATCAAACGATTTGCTTAGCCACCCTTGGGCTTTTTGCGTCACCAATTGAAGTAGTTGGGTATCCATAGCTTGCAGTTTTATTATGAAAGCAATTTAACGCATTTTTTTAAGCTCTCCTTCCAGTGCGGTATTTCTATCTGAAAGGTATCCTTGATTTTCCTTTTGTTTAGAACGCTATATGCAGGGCGAGGAGCCGGTACGGGATATTCCTTAGTCTCGATTGGGCTAACCTTGCACGGGGAGTTCGTAAGTGCCATTATTTCAATGGCAAAATCGTACCAGCTGCAAACGCCCTCGTTGGAGTAATGGTAAATTCCTGAGTAATGTTTGAAGTCGTTAGTTGATTTTTTTGCAATAGTAATCAGAACTTCAGCGAGGTTGTAGGCCCAGGTTGGGGTGCCCACTTGGTCGAACACAACACCAATGGATTCCTTTTCTTTACCAAGACGCATCATGGTTTTCACAAAATTATTCCCATGGCTGGAGTATAACCACGATGTTCTAACCACAATTCCACCGGCATTTAGAACCGCACGCTCGCCTTCGAGCTTGCTTTTTCCATACACCGAAGTGGGGTTAACATTACTCTCCTCGTTGTATGGGAGATGAGCGGTTCCATCGAAAACGTAGTCAGTAGAGATATGAATGAGCCCAATATTCTCCCTCAAGCAAGCCTTGGATAAAATGGTTGGTGCAACAAAATTAACCAGCTCTGCTGAGTGTATATCCGTTTCGGCTTTATCCACTGCAGTGTAGGCAGCACAGTTGATGATGATATCTGGTTTCGACTCGGCTAAAAAGTTAGCAACTGCAGCATCGCTAGTAATATCGAGCTCTTGAATATCGGTAAAAACATAGCTGCAGCTATCATCGTGTTGAGCAATTAGCTGTAGTTCACTACCTAGCTGTCCATTACTTCCGGTGACAAGAATTTTCATTTGATTGTATTGTTTTGATTACTTTGCTTAGGCAAACAGGGATGATTTATGGAAATAGGAAATTCATTTCTGCGTGGGCAAACGAAGGATAAACCTTGTCTTTTGCTGAGACGATTGCCTTCTCGACTGGGATACGCCAATCGATATTAAGTTCTGGATCATTGAAGATAATTCCTCGTTCAGCATCGGGTTTGTAAAGGTTATCGCACTTATACATAACTGTTGCATTTTCGGAGAGCACCGAAAACCCATGCGCAACCCCATGAGGTATGAGTAGCTGCTTCTTGTTGGTTTCTGACAATTCAACGGCGTAGTGCTGTCCAAAAGTTGGACTTCCCCTACGAATATCAAGTGCAACATCGAGTATGCTCCCAGAGAGCACTCTCACCAACTTGGATTGGGCAAAAGGAGCTAGTTGAAAGTGCAATCCTCTAATGACGCCATAGCTCGATTTCGATTGGTTATCCTGAACCCAGCTCGTGTTGATTCCCGCTGCCTCAAATTGCGTTAAGTTGAAAGATTCAAAGAAATAACCTCTTGAATCCTCAAAAACGCGAGGAGTGATGAGCATTAAGCCGGGAAAGTTCGTTGCCGCGATATCCATTAGTCCAATTTTATTCGTTTGCTAGTGTCATAAGGTATTGCCCATACTGATTCTTTGCCATTGGCTCAGCCAATTTCAAAAGTTGTGCCTTATCAATGAATCCGTGCTTAAATGCGATTTCTTCGATACACGCAATTTTAAGCCCTTGTCGTGACTCGATGGTTTGAACAAAGTTGGAGGCTTGTAGTAAACTCTCATGGGTTCCGGTATCAAGCCATGCCATACCTCTACCCAGCAGCTTTACGCCTAGCTTTCCTTCATTAAGGTATAGCCTATTAAGATCGGTTATTTCCAATTCCCCTCGCTTCGATGGCTTGAGACTTTTAGCCTTAGCAACCACATCGTTTCCATAGAAGTAAAGGCCGGTAACCGCATAGTTCGATTTGGGCATTTCTGGTTTCTCCTCAAGGCTAATTACCTTACCATCCTTGTTGAACTCGGCAACGCCATAACGCTGAGGGTCATTAACCCAATATCCAAAAACGGTGGCACCTTCTTTTTGATTTGCACTTTCGCGCAGTATACCGCTAAAGCCTTGTCCGTAAAAGATATTGTCACCTAAAACTAAGCAGGCAGAGTCGTTTCCAATGAACTCTTCACCAAGAATAAATGCCTGTGCAAGTCCGTCGGGAGATGGTTGAACTACATATTGAATGTTGAGTCCAAGCTGTTTTCCATCACCAAACAGTCTTTGATATAAAGGAATATCGGAAGGAGTGGAGATGATTAATATATCCCTGAGTCCGGCCAGCATCAGTACCGAAAGGGGATAGTAAATCATTGGCTTATCGTAGACGGGAAGAATTTGTTTTGAAATGGCTTGGGTTATG
>DATKTT010000256.1:0-6274 GCA_035530955.1 Williamwhitmania sp.
AACTTCTTCGATAGATTCCAACACCTCGTGCACAGCTTGGAGGTATTCTCTTTCGCCGGGATGCTTTTTTTCAAGCTCCGCCATTAACTTCTGTACATTCATTGCTAAAAGGTTTTTATAATTCTGGTATCAAACGATTAACTTGTGTAAGCGCAAACGATTTTTTCGCTTACAATTATTGCGTAAATTTAGAATCTTATTAATGATTTATCAAAACAAAAAGTCATGTTAAAGAATATTATTCAGCAGGTTTTTCAAAAATTCCATCCTTAATTATCACCCCACGGCTGTTTTTACCATCAATAACAACGTGCAATGGTTTACCAAATCGGACACAACGAATAAATTTAGACTCATACACAGCCTTCATCTTGTCGAGTTCGGCATAGTTTAAAATTCCATCACCCATGAAGGGATTTATGGTTAAATAGCCTACCCCAAAGGAGGTCAGGTTTTGGAAAAAGTGAGTTCCCTGACTGGGGTCGACACGGAAATCCTTTTGGCCAGCCTCTACAATTACACGGGCCTCAGATATTTGAGGCCACTTAACTGGAATACCCAACCAAGGGTCACTACTGCCCCATCTACCTGGTCCAACAAGAATGTAGTTACGCTTTAACTTGATATAGCGCTGATTAAGTGCCTCCATTTCCATGGCAATAATGCTTGATTTGGCAGGGTTAAACTCATCTGGCTTCAAATAGACAATATCTCTCATACCATCTATTCTCCCATTCCCAAGGGCCGATTCGGAGTATATCAAAGCTTTTGATACATCAACATTATCCCACCGGAACTCTTCTAGCTGCTCACTTTCAACAATCGGGCGAATTTGAAGAAAGTTAAAGACCATAGGCTGCTCTTTTCCCAATTCCATATTTACGGCAAACTCAATCTCTATGGAATTATTCATTTCCCGTTGACCTATCTCCAACAGATCGGCCAGAATGTTTGCAAGTGGAAATGTATTATGCTTCAATATATTGGAGAAAGTAATAACGCGTGGACCACTACCAAAAAGGCCATCCCGAATTGAATGATTTTCGTACTCATAGGTGGATGCTACTAAGCCGATGCTACTTTGAGGGGCGTCGGCTATGCTCATCTTTCTTAGATTTACTCCATCATCGGTGGAGGGAACGAAAGTTTCTGGAGAGAGGTCAAGCCCGTAGTATATTTTTTGTGTATCCTTCATTGCCATCTGGGGGGTGCTTAGCTGGAGTACCTTCTTGGGGAACCGTGGGGAGAAGCGAAGTCCCATCCCTCCGTCAACAATGAGCTTACCAAGCCCGTATCCAATATTTGCAATTCCATGCTCCGGCCGTTCCAAGCCAATGGGGTAAAAATTAACAGACCGAGCAACACCCGAAATTGTTGGGTAAAAAAGATCACCGTGTTGATTTCCGCACACTTCTTGCAGAACGATGCCCATCTTTTCCTCGTCAATAACGTTGGAAGTGGCGCTTATGTATGCCTTGCTACTTCGGTAGAATACCGATGCATATACACTTTTAATGGCTTGACACAGCAAAAGAAAAACCCTTCTATCATCCGACACCCGAGGAATCATATATGTGGAATAGATGCCAGCAAATGGCTGATAGTAGGAATCTTCCAACTTACTGGAAGAGCGAACCGCAATTGGGTTTGCCACCACCCTAATAAACGTTTGCAAATCGGGGATTAACCGTTCAGGCAGTGGACAATCCAGGAAACGCCTCAAAATTTCATCATCAGATATTTTAGATAATGCAATTTCATAAAGTGAATTTGTCTCCATAAACTCGTCGAAAATCTCAGTGGAAAGAACTACCGTTCGTGGTATGGATACAATCACACCTGGGTATCTGTCGAAGAGCATATGTTTGTTGATAACGGTATTGATAAAGGCCAGCCCTCTCGCTTTACCGCCCAGTGAGCCATCCCCAATTCGAGCAAAAATAAGATATTTGCTGTAGGTGCTTCTATCAAACTTGGCAATTACCCCTCTGCCGGTTGCAAAGCGAAAGTTCGAAATTGCCTGATGAATGTACTTTCGAACCTGAGCAGTATCTTTAAAATCCTCAGGACGTAGCCGCTTAAAAACTTCGGCGATAGGGAACAACGCCCTAGCAAACAACCACTTCGAAATATGGTTTCTACTTGCATGATAGAGCAACGAATTATCGGGAATGGTGAGAATAATGTCTTGCATTGCCTCCAAACTTTTTGCCCTTCCCACCTCCTGATGAGTATCCGGATTCCGAAAAACAAAATCACCAAAAGCAAACTCACTCACGATAAAATCGCGCAGCTCAATGAATAGCGTTTTGGAGTACTTATAAATAAATCCAACTCCCAGTTCCTCTGCATTTTTCCTATTTTGCTTGTCCGACGACTGAAGTATAAAAGGCATGTGCGGATCCTCAGCACGAACTATCTTGCACAGTTCAAATCCAGCCTTGGTAGTAGTTTTACCTCCCCTCTTCATCTTGTAGGAAATGTCGCTAATAACGCCCAAGAGGTGATCCTTATACTTGTCGTAGAGTTCCTTAGCCTCATCAAAGGTGGTAGCAAGGAGAATCTTGGGTCGACCTCGCATACGAAGCATCTGCTGCTGCTCGTTGAGCGCTTCGCGCATAAACATTTTCGACTGCTGCAGCACAACCTTATATATATGTGGCAGATACGAGGAGTAGTAACGGATGGAGTCCTCCACCAAAAGGATGGTTTGCACGCCAACCTCCAGAGTGTCGTGCTCAACATTCATTCTATCCTCAATGAGCTTAATAATGGCAAGTAAAAGTTCTGGGTTCCCAAGCCAAGAGAAGACAAAATCAACGGCACTCATATCCTCTTTCCGGAGTTTGAGGGAAACCTCCCGAGAAAAGTGCGTCAATACAGCAATGGGCACATCCGGACAAATCGACTTCATCCTCTTAGCCATTTCAAAGGTATCTATCTCGCCAATGTTTAGCATGGATATCACCAAGTCGATGGATTCCAGACCAAGAATCTCCAGTGCCTGAGGAGCGGAGTCAGCCCGTATAAATGAGGGAGGGTAGCGTAGATTATGCGACACATATTCATTAAAAATAAGTTCGTCTATTCTACCATCCTCTTCTAGCATAAAGGCATCGTAGCTGGAGCAGATGAGCAACACCTTATGAATCCGCTTCTGCATAAGCAAATCAAATTGGGTATCGCTAAAATCGACTGTATTATTTTGAAACAAGGCGCTGTATGGAGCCATAATATCTATATTTTCCTAGCCAAATATAGCTATTTTAAAAATGGGCGAAAATGCAAAAGGGCCCTTACTGGGCCCTTTTCATTTCAAAATTGAGAAGTTTTACTCAACTTCCCATGTTTCTCCGCTATGTAGCAACTCATCCATATTATGAATCTTAGCATTCCGCTGCACCTCTATTACTTGATCACGAACGTTATCGTCGTAGGTTGAATCCTTAACCATTCGAATAACGCCCAGTGCCACTGGATATTCAGGATATTCCATGTTCACAAGCATCATGTGTAATCCGGGATTGGGGTTAGTTTCATCATGAACCAGTAGGTCATCGAGAGTGTATCCATCCTGTCCAATTGTAACAACTTTCAGCCTTAATCCCTGGCCATCAAGTACTAATCCTTTATCCCTCTGTTTGCCAAACACCATCTTTTCCCCATGATGGAGCACAATAACACGATCATCTCTGAACTCACGATCGGTTATGTTGCCGTGGGTATGGTCGTTGAAAATAACACAGTTTTGTAAAATCTCCACAACGGAGGTTCCATCATGTTTTGCAGCCTCAACAAGGATCTCGGAGGTAAGCTTTACCTCCACATCGATGGAGCGGGCAAAGAACTTGCCTTGAGCACCAATTACCAGCTCACCTGGTCGAAAAGGATGCTCAACCGTTCCAAACGGAGATGTTTTGGTTATGGAACCAAGCTTTGAGGTGGGTGAATATTGGCCCTTAGTTAAACCGTAAATCTCGTTATTAAAGAGGAGTATGTTGATGTCGATATTACGTCGAACAGCATGAATAAAATGGTTACCACCAATAGCCAGCGCATCACCATCTCCGGTTATTTGCCACACGCTTAAGGTTGGATTAGCAACCTTTATACCAGTAGCAATGGCAGATGCCCTACCATGTATGCCATGAAATCCATAAGTATTCATGTAATAAGGGAAACGTGAGGAACAGCCTATACCTGATACAAAAACATAGCGTTCCTTTGTATATTTCAGAGCCTCTGAAACCTCAGGCAAAGCTTTTTGAACTGAACTCAGAATGGCGTGATCACCACAACCGGGGCACCATTTAACTTCCTGATCACTCTTAAAATCCTGAGGTGTTAGCGTCTTAAAATCTGCCATGATTACTTGCCCTCCAAAATTTCATTAAACTTGTCCGTTAACTCTGCAACCGTAAAGGGAAGTCCCTGTACCTTATTCATCTGTTTATAGTCAAACTTTTGATAAGACATCCGAAGGTAGTTTGCCATTTGCCCCATATTGAGCTCACAAACCACCAACTTTTTGTAGCTCTTAAAAATATCTCCAAGATTTTTTGGCAGCGGATTAATATAGTGAATATGGCAAAGGCTAACCTTTTTCCCTTCGGCACGCAACAAATTAACAGCGCTAACCAAGTGTCCATAAGTTCCGCCCCAACCAATCACAAGCAAATCACCCTCCGTGTCGCCAATAACATCTTGCTCTGGGATATAGTTTTGCATACGCTCAACCTTATTAGCCCGAGTTTCAACCATAACCTGATGGTTCATGGGATTGTGAGAAACGGAACCCTTCAACGCATCCTTTTCCAAGCCACCAATGCGATGCTCCAATCCTGGAGTACCAGGCAAGGCCCATCCGCGTGCTAGCGTTTCAGGATTACGTTTGTAAGGATAATAATCGGCAGTTCCCACTGGTACAACGGGAGGCGTTATGGCTGGATAGCTGCTCATGCTCGGAATCTTCCACGGCTGTGAGCCATTGGATATAAATCCGTCGGTAAGCAACATAACTGGAGTCATGTGTTCAATCGACAACTTCCCCGCCATGAATGCATAGTCGAAGCAGTTTGAAGGGGTACTGGCAGCAACAACCGCCATTGGACACTCACCGTTTCGTCCCCAAAGAGCTTGAAGTAAATCACTTTGCTCCGTTTTTGTTGGAAGACCGGTTGAAGGTCCACCACGCTGAACATCAACTACCACAAGAGGCAACTCAGCCATAACCGCAAGGCCTATGGCCTCCGATTTAAGCGAAAGTCCAGGACCAGAAGTTGAGGTAACTGCAAAATTGCCAGCAAATGCAGCCCCAATTGAGGTACAGATACCTGCAATTTCGTCCTCTGCCTGCAATGTTTTCACACCAAGATCTTTTCTTTTTGCCAGTTCAACAAGAATCTCAGTTGCGGGAGTAATCGGATATGATCCACAAAAAAGAGGTAATCCAGCCTTCTCAGCAGCAGCAATTAATCCCCAAGCGGTAGCAGTATTCCCATTTACATTCCGATAGGTTCCCTTATCTCGGGTAGCAGGTTCTACGCGGAAACGATTAGGCATGGCCTGAATATTACCTGCGTAGTTATACCCATCTTTCAGCACCTTCATATTGGCCGCTGCAAGACCAGGTTTCTTAGCAAATTTTTTAACGAGGTATTCCTCGGTATGAAGCATTGGACGATCGAACATGTTATACACCATTCCAAGCGTAAACATGTTTTTACACCTCACGATGCTCTTATTGTCCATCTCACTCTCCTTGAGGCTCTCCTTGGTAAGGGTGGTTATGTTGGCAAAGATGAGGTGAAAGTCATCCAGATTAAGCTCAGCCACAGGATCAAGGGTTTCGTAACCCGCACGAACAAGACCCTTCTCATTAAAAGTATCAGCATCCAAAATAATGGTACCGCCCTTCTTAACCCACATCCAATTAGCCTTTAAGGCTGCAGGATTCATTGCAACTAAAACATCACAAAAGTCACCTGGCGTATTAATTTTTTTGCTGCCAAAGTGTACCTGAAATCCTGAAACTCCGCCTACCGTTCCTTGGGGTGCGCGAATCTCGGAAGGATAATCGGGGAAGGTTGAAACTCCATTGCCTAGAAGCGCAGAGGTATCGGAAAACAAGGTGCCGGTTAGCTGCATTCCATCTCCAGAGTCTCCTGAAAAGCGAATAACAACCTCCTCCATTTCAACCCGACTAACTTTTTGGTCCATAACTAACTAATTTTTAATTTACCTTGATCACCGAGTTGCTTCCAAAACGGATAAT
>DATKTT010000257.1:0-3800 GCA_035530955.1 Williamwhitmania sp.
CCCACGAACAATTGTTTGGACATCTTGCCAGCGACAACTTCACCGCTCAGGAAGCTGCCGAATATCTGGAGGTTTCAATGTCAACCTTCCGGCGGTTTGTCGCTGGCGGTAAGCTAAACCCGAGTTCTACGGTTGGCCGGAATCAGATGTTCGCCGTTGCTGATTTGAAGGCATTCAAGAAAGCTCTAAAAATAGCGAATGGCTGAGCAGAACATCAATCGCTTACGACACACTGCCGCCCGTCCGGAGAATCGCCATGAAGGTCCGCACCTCGGCCTTATGTGAATATTCACATAAGGCCGAGCAGCAGACATGAGCAATCAGCATAGCAAGCGAATTAAAGTTTTGTTGCAATTGAATACGGAAGTATAAACGTTCCGAAACGGCACTGTTATGGTTCCAGTGACAGATATCGGCGATGCCAAAACATTCAGTGAAATTAAACTAGTCCTCAATTTCACGTTTTGTTTCGAGAACTTTTACTAATAGGAAAATATCAGAATCTGAACGTCCTGCTATACGAGCCTTTATAAGTGTTGTGACTTCACTTTCGGGCCAACCGACCATGCGTGAACCAATGTGCACTGGTTTTGTCCAAAGACCAAGCTTGATAAGCGAATAAAAAGTACTTCGTGATATCCCCAATGCAGATCTTACCGTTTGTAATCGCAAAATAGTCGGTAGCATGTTTACTCCTAAGGTGGGTAATCAAGTACGAGGATACACCAGCCAGGAACAGTGACTTTGAGCCAAGGGGTAGGAGGTTAAAATTATTTTTTTAGCTCGATCACCACGTTTGCGGCAAAAGGGAATCTGCAGGCACTGAAGGGACTTTGAAGGAACTTAGGTGTAAAAAACATTGAAATACAGTAGAAAAAGGGGATGTGGGTAGGTTTATAAACATAATAAAAACAACAAGTTAAAAATTGCGCACCAAGCTACGAACCAAGGGGTTGGGCGTTCGAATCGCTCTTGGGAAACCCAGTGCATATTGTCCTGATGAAGTATAACCACAGCATGTTGAAGAGCTGGAATGCTCAAATAGATTTAAACCGCAGGTGTGGGGTCATATCTCGTTCACAAGGGCATCGTGTTTAACTGGCAGGTGGGAGCTAATAGTTCGGTGGTGGGCGATCAGGATGAATGGATTCATTCAACCAGTAAATCTACTGCTCACAAAATGCTCACGTTATATCAAACACCTTGAAATTATTAAGCTAACAGAGGACTCATAATCCTTTGGTCCGCGGTTCAAGTCCGCGAGGGCCCACCAACAAAGACGCGGCTTTCAGGGATTTTCTCTGGAGGCCGTTTTCTTTGGCGGGACACTGGCGGGGCATTGTAAAATTTCAATTCGCCTTCCACTCCTCAAATAATATGCAGTTCCTATTACTTAGATGTTTTGATATGTATTAGTAAAGGTCTTCTACCGCCAAATCTCGTATTGTTATAATAATAGCCCCCGTGTTACTTGAACGAAGTTCAGGAAAGTCTGATAACATGGTCTGCGTCATTTTTTTCTATGTTCTAAATCATCAGCCCTAGAACTATTAACTAAATCTACATGACTACTACGCTTCCCAAAAAACTCAAAAAAGAGCCATTGATTGACGCTATTTTTGAAATGCGATTTGATAGTGTCTCGCCAGTACTACTTATTCTCCCCGGCATTTTGTTTAGGGAACTTGGTGGGGAAAAGACGATTGAGGCCCTTCCTATTGCTCAATTACCGCCAGAAATAAGGAGGGCTGACCCAAACCTTAAATATTCACCCTTGCACCGGCTTGACTGGGGTCTTTTCTTTGTCAACATAGGCGATTTCAGTTTATCAGTTAGTTGCAAATATCCTTATCCTGGCTGGAATGCATTCAAGCCAGCTATCATTGAAGTAATGAGAGTTTTGCTGGAAAGTAAACTTACTAAAACAATAGAGCGTTACTCCCTTAAATACATTGATGTGATTCCGTTTTCTGATCATCGACTGAGTGTCTCTATGGTTAACCTTGAAGTGATGATTGCTGGGCACAAATTAGAAAAAGAACCTTTCAGTATTCAAGTGGAAATTCCTAAGAATGGAATGAAAAACATTGTACAAATCGTTTCTTCCGCAAAAGCTACTTTGTATACTGGAGTAATAAAAGAAGGTCTGGTTGTCGACGTTGATACTGTCGCAAACCAGAATGGTGTTTCAATGAATGCATTGTTCGATAGATTTCCGGATTTGCTAGACGCTATTCACCAAACAAACAAAGAAGTATTTTTTGATTGCATCACCAAGCCCACGCTTAATTCATTGGAGCCAGTCTATGAATAAAATTCAGTATGGACAAGGATCGGGAACATTTAGCCAGGTTTTAATTGTGGGGCTCGGGGTTGTTATTGGTTCGCACTTTATCCAAGGCGTCAATTTAAGTGATGATGCTGCACAAGTCCGCAAGGCAGTACTTCAAAAATCCTATTCTGCTGACGGCAACTCGCCTTCATATAATTCTTACGCTAGTATTTTCACTGGTCAATACAGCGCTACGTCAAAAGGATTTGAGGAGACAGTTGGTGGTTTGTACGCTCGTCTGTTAAATAATCAAGAGCCATTAGGCGCTGAGTTTGAGAAAGTCCTTAATGAAAATCTCTGGGATTTATACGAGAGTTAGGGAGTTTTTTAGAAGGGTATTTGGAAATGATCGGCAGATTACTGCAGATTCCATTCAAAGCCAGATTCCTTTCTATCTAGCGCAAGAAGCTAAAGATAATCTAGCGAAGGCTCTAAGCGATTTTCCTAGATCAATTGATTATTACATCAATTTATTCCCAGAAACAGTTCTTCAGGGTGATGGTTGGAATTCCTTTGTGGTGTTTGATATTAGTAATGGGAATCGAAAAGTAATTAGAGGCATATTATTAACCAATAGTTGCGATGTTGCTCCCGAAAACCAACGAGAATTCCCTCCGCTCTTTACCTTTGCTCCGATTATTAAGCTAAATAACTATGCCCAAAAATTATTGGATGCTGGCATTTCTCAGCAACAGATAGATAGCAAAATAGTCTCTATAAAAGAGCAAAAAATTACGAATTTGTTTTATCTGCCAAGAGGCGCACAATTACAAGATGATTACATCGCCCTGTTGGGTGATGTTCATACGGTACCTAAACAAATCTTTGAAGCGCGGGAAGATAGGCAGAAACTCTTTACCCTTAGTCAGGTTGGCTTCTATCTTTTCGTCTTAAAACTGTCGGTGCATTTTTGTCGATTCCATGAGGGTGTTGCACGCTATCCCGCTTAATCACTTAATTTTCTTGTAAGTCATTCACCTTGGGCAGCAGCCAATACGATCCATTCAGTGAATTCGTATGCTAATCAATTTCGCAGAAGATTTTGACCCATTGCATCCCGCAGCCCCATTCCAGCATTCATAAAGCGCCATAAGATTTGCTGGCACGCTTCAAAATGCCCCGTAACTGCCCCATTTATTTATTTAAAATAATTATATCCATATAGTTCAATAGTATATAGATATAGATTTGGAGATTATATATCCTGTGTTGTGATCTTCCCTGCTTTGTTATAGAGTGTTCGCAAGTATTCGGGCACATACACAAAGAGGTAAATCATGGCATCTATCGAAAAGCGCAAACTCGATGACGGCACGACCAGCTATCGCGTAAAAATCCGGCTGAAAGGACACGCGCCTGAAAGCGCTACATTCTCTCGATTAACTGATGCGCGTGAGTGGGTTCAGAAAACAGAGGCAGATATAAAGGCAGGTCGCCACTTCGGAGCAAGCAAGCGGCACACGCTGAT
>DATKTT010000258.1:0-3250 GCA_035530955.1 Williamwhitmania sp.
GGGCCAAAAGTGGTATATGAACGATTCTCATGGCAATGAGCACCACATCGATAAAAATGACTTTAGCCTGAAGCTCGATGGCCATAAGATTTTGTTTGACTGTGCGCTTATCGCCATTCATGGAACCCCTGGTGAAAATGGAATTCTACAGTCCTACTTTGAACTTGCAGGTATTCCATATACCACATGTGGGGTTGGAACTTCAGCCATCACCTTTAATAAGTATGCTACCAAAACCTATGCGAGTGAGACTGGAGTATACCTTGCTCGCCATATACTTGTAAAACGAGCAGAACCAGTTGCTATTGACAAAATAATTGAGGCAGTTGGCTTACCCTGCTTTGTAAAACCCAATCAAAGTGGCAGCAGCTTTGGGGTTACTAAGGTCAAATCGGAAGATATGCTACCCAACGCTTTACAAGAAGCATTTGCCGAGGACGAAGAGGTTTTGGTTGAAGAGTTTCTTGCAGGCATTGAGCTTACCTGCGGCATTTACAAGTCAGAGAATCATGAACTCATCATGCCCGTTACCGAAATTGCTAGCAAGAAAGAGTTTTTCGACTACGAGGCAAAGTATACTCCAGGTATGTGCGATGAAATAACCCCCGCTAGAATCTCTAAGGAAGTTACCGAACTTGTACAGCAGACGGCCTATATGCTCTACCGCTGGTTTGGTTGCAAGGGAATTGTTCGCGTCGACTTTATTTACAGCCACGAAAAACTCTTCTTGCTGGAGATGAACACTACTCCGGGGATGAGTAAAAACAGTATTATACCCCAACAGGTAAGGGAAATGGGGCTGACGATGACAACTGTTTGGGAGTGGGTAATTGAAGATAGTATTGCAGCCTTTAAGCAAGCAAAATAATAAATTAGTCAGTGTCAAACTCCCGGAAATCGGGAGTTTACTTTTTCTAATCCCGGGTAACCTTTTTGTGGGTTCCATCACAAAAAGGAAGGTCTTTTGAACGGCCACAACCACAAAACTCAACGGAGTCTCCAGTGAACTCTAACTTCTTCCCCTCCTTGAATATCTCAAAGTTGCCAAACACCTTAATTGGGCCATGGCCTGGAACTTTAATTTCGGCAGAAATGCCCTTCTCCTTATCTTTACTTTCTTCCATATTGCTGCACTATTAACCGTTATAACCAACCTTAAAATGGGTCCCGTCGCAAAAGGGAGGATTGTGGGTGTGACCACATCTGCAAATTGAGATCATCTGCATGCTTTTCAACTCAATACCTTTCTGACCATAAAGTTTAAACCTGCCAGATATTACGAGAGGGCCGTTGGTCATAACCTGTATCTTAATAGGTTCATTAATCTTAAATTCAGGAATAGACCTTTCCTCATCTTCTCCCACCAACTTTTCCGAACTTTCTTGCTCATTCTTCTCTGGATCATTCCACTTAAATGTCAAAGCCCGGGTTGGGCATTCTTTTACAATGTTTATGATGCGATCTGTAGATGCCCCCTCCATGTTTATCCAAGGACGATTTCGCGGGTTAAATACCGAAATGAGTTGCGAGTAGCAGGTAGATGCGTGTATGCACTCAGATGGAAGCCAATAAACGGTAATTTCCTTATTGCTATATTTTCTATTGTTTTTGTCCATAGAATGGATTTTTGCAAAGATAAAAAGAAAGCAGAGTGCTCGTAATGGAAATCACAACCATTTTCCCAACTAATGGTTCACTATTAGTGCTAAATTTGTATGGATTGTAGCAAAACATTTACCCTACATATCTCGTTTACAAATTACCTATAATTGTTTGGCCAAGATGCTGCTAAAGTTAATTAAGATGGTGAGCCTAACGGCAATTTGCTCACTTTTCTTTCAGGAAGCCAGTGGTCAAGCGAAAAACGATTCGCTTGTAGGGTACCTTGTTCTTAAAATGGTGGTCGATAGGGATACATTACCTTATATTCCCCTAAAACCCATATATATTTTTCCACCCTACAAATTCAAGAACCAAGCCGACTTCAGACGATATCAAAAGTTAATTTATAACATTAAGAAGGTTTACCCATACTCCCTGTTGGCAAAGCAAAAGCTCTATGAGATGAATACAACTTTTTTGAAGCTAAAAACTGAGCGTGAGAAAAAGGTGTACGTAAACCAGGTGGAAGATGAGATGAAAAAAGAGTTTGAAGCCCCGCTACGCCACTTAACTATTTCGCAAGGCAAGCTGCTGGTTAAGCTAATCGACCGAGAAACAGGACAGACCACCTACGAGCTCGTTCGGCAAATTAAAGGTCCCTTCAATGCATTCTTCTGGCAAGCGATGGCGAGGGTGGTTGGCTCTAACCTGAAAACCAAGTTCGACAAGGATGGTGACGACAAGATGGTAGATCGACTGATCCTACTCATGGAAAGCGGTCAACTATAGCAGAAAATCGTATCTCTATTTCATGTGTTTAAGCATCTCCAAAACAATTGCATTGGCTCCTTCGGCAATATCTACAATGGTTGCATCTAGCATGTAGCATGGAGTAGTAAAAACAAGATTTTTTTTATCTACCACAACCTCCCCATGGTTTGCAATGGTATGGTTAGCCCCCATTTTCTCTAGCGCTAACACCGTATCCTTATCGTTTCCAATGGTTAGTCGAACTTGGTCTAGAACCTGCGCAACCACTACTGGAGCGATGCATAAGGCACCTATTGGTTTCTGTGCGCCATGGGTCAACTTAATAGCGCTCTCAACCTGTGGATTCACCTTGCAGTTGCTCCCCTCAAAGGCAAATGTTGATAGATTTTTCGCAGCCCCAAAGCCTCCCGGGAAAATTATGCCATCCACTGTTGCAGGATCAAAAGTGCTGAGTGGAGCAATATCGCCCCTTGCAATACGGGCCGATTCAACTAGCACATTACGGTGCTCAGCCATCTCCTCGCCAGTAATGTGGTTAACAACATGATGCTGGGCTATATCTGGAGCAAATATTTTGTACTTAGCTCCATGCTTTCTTATAGCGTATAAAGTCATAACGGCTTCATGAATTTCAGAACCATCATAAACTCCGCATCCAGCCAAAACTACGGCAAATGTTTTCTCGCTTCCCATTCTTTTCTACTTTTGGTTTTGGAGAAATATATGAAAAATGGAAATTCATCGCAATACCACCGAAACATTAAGGACGTTTATTGGTGTAAAGATTGAAGAAAACCAACAGCTTACCGATCTGGTGTCGGGGTTGAAGGCAAGGCTTAGTGGTAAGCCAATAAAATGGGTTTCGCCTCACAACTAC
>DATKTT010000259.1:0-2889 GCA_035530955.1 Williamwhitmania sp.
ATGAGAAGTTAGACGGGAGTTAGGCGGAAGTCGTAGTGGAGATCCCGCGATAGCGAGGTTAGAAGAAGGAGTTAAAGAATTCAAAGGAGTAATAGAATTAAGATAATTCAACGAATGTAGAGACACACGATCGTGTGTCTCTAATGCATCAAAGAGTCAATTCACCATATGTATGGGCGAAACATTTTTCGCCCTCAAACCCAACCCCGGAGGGGTTGAATGTGAATAGCCATGGGCGTTAGCCCATGAAAAAGAATGACGCCTATCGCGGGCGGTGCACGCTGAAATGGTATTAAAATATACCTGCCTGCCATGCACCGCAAGCACCGAAAGGGTTGAAAAGAGAATTTAAGTTAAAGATGTTGTAGCGAAGCGAAGATCGGGCCATTGAAGGATTAAAAATTTTAAATTATTTCTCGGCTGCGAAAATCAAAGAAACAGATTACAATGCCTGATTTCGTAATTATTATTCAAATACAACCGGGAGGGTAAGGCTAACGTTTGCTGGCCGTCCGTGTTGCTTTCCGGGTGTCCATAAAGGCATATTTGAAACTACCTTAACCACCTCTTCATCCAACGAAGGATCAAGCCCACGAACCACCTTAACATAGCTTATCCCACCCTTAGTGTTAACAACGAAGGAGACAAAAACCTTTCCTGTTATACCCATTGCTTTAATATCTTTTGGAAACACTACATGATTCTGAATATATTTCCTCACTTCATCATTGCCGCCATTAATAAACTTGGGCATTTCTTCTACAATAAAGTATACCTCTGAGCCGCAACCTATCGATCTTGCCCTCAAATAATTCACTATTTTCATTGAATCGGCCTTATCCTGTTGAATCTGACTGGTATCGAACTTTTCCTTAAAGTAGATCATCGCTGCCATATCGAATGGTATGGTTCCTTCATTATTTACAGCAACATAATAGACATCGGTTTTTGTAATATCATAGGTTAGAATAGAACGATTACTACTTGTTATTTCAATTTTACTGAGGACCGTTTGTATTGCATCTTCCCTGCCTAATTGAACAATAAATGCAGCGTTCCTTGTGGCCGGATTTGTTGCGCTAACAACGGTATATCTACTTCCAGCAGCAAGCACAACACAGTGTGACTGCTGCTCTTTGGGTTTAACTTGTGCAAATGCAAAATCTTGTAGCCATATTTCACCGGGAGCAAGCTTAGTACATTCTTCTGTTAGCTTATCAAAAACAGTTGAATCATAAGGCAAGTTATACGCATTAAGATGTTCAACACCAGCAAATACACTTGGATTATAGCTTATCCCAACAGCAGAAATGTTCAATGAACATGCCACAATGAGAATAAGGAATACGGAAGAGAAAACTGGGTTAGAGCGTTTAAGAATAAGCGCGTAAGATGATTTCATATTTTCACTGAGTTATTATATTAATACTTGATTATCAATAATTTGGGTGAAACGGTGTTTAAATTGAAAATATCTAAGTACAATCAATAGCTATTTTATACTCAAATGTAAAACAAATGGATGAAACAAAGAAACGATTTGCAACGGGAGGTTACCGAATAGCCTCGAATTTCAACTAGGTGAACTAAATGTTTCCTAATAATATGCAGGGCACACAAATTTGGTAGTCAGAACAGCTAATGGTTTATGCGCCGCAATCGAAGAAAGGGAGTTATAAGAAGTAAAAGAAGTCAGAGAATTTAAAGAATGCAACCTTATTTAGGGACGAAACATTTTGCGTCCATAATATAACCGCAACGCGGTTGAATATGAATAGCCATGGGCGCATGCCCATGGAATGAATGATCCAATGAGGAGAGAGCGGTGCACGCTCCTTCGCTGTTCAATGCGCTGAAGTTATCACGCACCGCAATCACCGAACGGCATAAAAATGCTTTATCATTCTCAAATTATTCCTTGCACCCCAGCCCAAAAAGAATAATCCGTCTTGCTGCTGGTTTGGAAAAGAATCTTAATTTTGGGTATTGTATGGCTAAAGTTGCACAATACATACCAATGGGATACTACCCGCTGCCAAGGTAATGCTAGGAATGATTGGAGTAAGTGAAAAATAAAAAATCACATTCTAATGTGATTTTTTAAGCACTTTATACTTCTAAATTCGAAATATCACACAAAATCACACTGTGTTGTGACTTTAGTTGCATAATCAGGAAATAAGTCCTATTTTTGCATCAAAATCACACTATAATGTTAGTTAAGCACCTTGGAGAAACAATAAAAAGCCGAAGAAAGGAGCTGAGCATAACTCAGCCCCATTTAGCCGAATTGGCCCAAATAAGCACCAATACGCTGTATAAGTTGGAAAGAGGGTATGGCAATCCCTCCTTGGATGTTTTGAACAAGCTGGCAGAAGTTTTGGGCTTGGAGCTAAAGCTAGAAGTTAAGAAGACGCCATAAACAGATGAGAGCAGTAGAAGTATATCGTAACGGGATATTGGCAGGAACACTTACGGAAGAAACCCGCCAGCGTTTTGTTTTTAGGTATGACGACACCTACTTCAGCGATGCTACCCAACCAGCCATTAGCTTGACGCTTCCTAAGTACCAAAAGGAATACATCAGTGATTTTCTATTTCCGTTTTTCTTTAACATGCTTAGCGAAGGGGTAAACCGGAAATTGCAAACTACACAATGGAAGATTGACCAAGAGGATAATTTTGGGCTGCTCATGGCAACGGCACAGTATGACACCATAGGAGCAGTAACCGTAAGACCAATTGCTGCAAAATGAATTTAGATGAGTTGAAATATTGCCCCGGAACACTGGCTGAAGGATTTACAACCTACAGCCCAAGTTGTTTACGGAATTTATTTAATGGCAAAAAGGTGAGCCATATTTTACCCTATGAGCAGCCGCAGCAAAG
>DATKTT010000260.1:0-3274 GCA_035530955.1 Williamwhitmania sp.
TTTTCACGATATTTTCCTCTGTAGAATTGCTTTTCTGTTTTGACATAATGGCTCCGTTTTCAATAAACCTTGGCAAAAGTAACCTTTTTTGAGAAACTAGGAAATATTTCTTTATCTTTTTAAACCCATTTGAATTGCGGCACGATTGCCCTAACTTTACACCCAAATCCATTTTGCTCATGCGGCTCGACCGTCTTTCGCTACTAAATTTTAAAAACTTTCAGGAGGTAAGCATTAACCTTAGTGCTGGGCTAAATTGTTTTGTTGGTGCCAACGGTGCCGGTAAAACAAACCTCCTCGATGCGGTGCACTACCTCTCCATGAGCAAGAGTTTCTTGATGGCTGCCGATATTCATAGCATCCGGCATCAGGAGGAGTTCTTTGTGGTACAGGGCGATTTTTTTCGTGACGGGCGCGAGGAACGAATCTATTGCGGGGTGAAAAGGGGGATGCCCAAGACCTTTAAGCGGAATGGGAAAGATTACGAGAAGATTTCTGACCATATTGGCTTATTGCCGGTTGTGTTTGTTTCACCCTACGATACGAATTTGATTGATGGCCCCGGCGAGGAGCGTCGCAGGTACTTAAATAGTGTTATTTCCCAGCTCGACTCCGCTTACCTCACTGCCATGATGGATTACAATCGGGTTTTGAGTCAGCGGAACCGTTTCTTAAAGCAGGCTTGGGAGAAACGCCATCTTGACGAGGAGGTGATGGACGTGCTCGATTTGCAACTATCTGCTTTGGGTGCTGCAGTATATGAGCGACGCAGGCAATTTGTAGACGAAATAGTTCCTCTGTTCAACAGTTACTACCAATTTGTAAGTGGCGGCAAGGAGAAGGTGGAGTTGGGCTACGAGTCGAGCCTCTCAAAAATGCCGCTGGTTGAGCTACTGAAAATGAGCCGTGAAAAGGATCGCTTTCTTCAGCATACCTCCGTTGGTGTTCATCGTGACGACATTGAGTTGCTGATTGACGGCTTTCCTGTGAAGCGGGTTGGTTCTCAGGGACAACAGAAAACGGTACTTATTGCACTTAAGTTGGCGCAGTTTGACTACATTAGCAGGGCAACGGGGTTGAAGCCGCTGCTGCTGCTCGACGATATCTTCGACAAGCTCGACATGCAGCGTGTGGAGCAGCTAATTGCCCTTGTTGCAGGGGAGGGATTTAGCCAGATATTTATTACCGATAGCAATAAGACTAGGCTCGACGGTATTCTGCGGCAAACCATGGGGCAGCACCGCCTATTTAGGGTTGAAGATGGATTAGTAATACCAGTGGACGATGAGAAATAGCAACAGCAAAACCATAGGCGCCATACTGAAGGATCTTATCAAAGAGCAAAACCTTCAGCCCGGCCTCGATAAAGCCAGAATTATACTGGCTTGGCCCGAAGTGGTGGGCCTTAACGTGGCGCGAGAAACGCTGAAGGTTTCGGTGCACAACCGTGTACTCTTTGTAAGCTTGCGTTCGGCCATCGTACGCTCCGAGCTACTCATGCTCCGCAAGGACATTGTGGCAGCCATCAACCGTAAGGTGGGCTACAGCGTTATCGACGACGTGGTGCTTCGCTAGGCTGGACGAAATATCTCCCTCTGCGAAAAAAAGAACTCCATCTCAATTTGAGCATTCTCATCGCTGTCGGACCCATGAACAGCATTCATTGTTTTGCTGACAGCATATAGCTTACGGATGGTACCATCTGCTGCTTGACTGGGGTCGGTGCTTCCCATAAGCTTGCGGTAGTCTTCTACAGCGTTCTCCTTTTCCAAAACCATTGCCACCACAGGCCCGGAGGTCATAAATTCAACCAATCCGCCAAAGAACTCCTTTCCCTGATGTACTTCGTAAAAGCGTTCGGCTTCCTCTTTGGTGAGCTTAACCATTTTAATGGCCCTGATGTAGAAGCCTGCATCGGTTACCATGTTAAGTATGTGCCCAATGTGATTTTGCTTAACAGCAGTGGGCTTTACCATCGAAAATGTGAGATTTCCTTTCATGTTTTATCGTTATTTGAGTTACTAAAAATAGTTGTTTTTACATTACGGCTCTCTTCCCGATGCAGAATTTCATCCGAATTGAATGTTAGCCTCCATGATGGAAATAGGTGAAAGTCTCAAGACCAAATCAGACTTTTCCCCATAAAGTTGTATCTTTGAACTTAATTTAAAACCGTAGGATTTTGATTCTAAGTGATAAGGCTCGTTTTGTAGAGCTGCTGATTCCAATACTTTCCAATTCGAAAAACATTTGTATCATTTCGCATGCCAACCCCGATGGAGACGCCATTGGCTCTTCGCTCGGCCTCTTTCACGTGCTCAGTAACAACGAAAGGGTTGTCAATGTTTTGCTGCCTGATCGATTACCCGAATTTTTACGCTGGCTACCCGGCGGCGCCAATGTGGTAATTGGTTACGACCAGAAGGCTTTAGCCGCTAAGGTGCTTGCCGAAGCCGACCTTGTAATCTGCCTCGACTTCAACCAACTCAATAGGGTAAACGGCCTTGAGGAGGGCCTTACTAAAACTACCGCCAAGCGCATCCTTATCGACCACCATCCAGAGCCCGACGACGTTTTTGCACTTGGTCTTTCTGTAACCTCTTCCAGCTCTACCTCCGAGTTGGTTTACGATGTGGCCGAAGGGTTAGGCCTTACAGCCAACCTTTCGAAGGAGGCTGCTACCTGTATTTATACCGGCATAATGACCGACACTGGTTCATTTAGCTATGGCATTGCCAGCGGACGACCTTTTGCAGTATTGGCCCACCTAATGGATGCCGGTGCGGAGAAGGAGAGAATCCATGCAGCAGTTTATGACAGCTTTTCGGAAGGTCGCATGCGGCTAATGGGGTTATGCCTCAAAGATAAAATGGTTGTTTTACCCAGATTGCGAACGGCATACATATCGCTTACAGCTGCGGAAATAAAGCAGTACAGCAACAGAATTGGCGATACGGAGGGTTTTGTAAACCTTCCGCTATCCATTGAAGGTATTGTGTTTACTGTGCTTTTTGTTGAGCGTGAGGATCAAATTAAGCTGTCGTTGCGCTCCCGTGGAAATTTTGCAGCCAACGAGTTTGCAAAGAAGCATTTCAGCGGTGGAGGACATAGGAATGCAGCTGGAGGGAAATCCACCAAAACTCTTTTGGAGACAATTGCCGAGTTCGAAAAACTATTGGAAGGCTATGAAAAGGAACTTCGTAACGCATAGCATCATTTTTTTGGGTTTGCTGTTGGCAAGTTGTAACAATCCAAAGGAGCAACCTCAGTTTCC
>DATKTT010000261.1:0-2587 GCA_035530955.1 Williamwhitmania sp.
GGGCATCTTAACTCGCTGTGGAACTACGGGAATGTCCTACGTGAAAAGAAGGGATTACCGCTTGCTAGACTGGATACATGGTTAGCATACAGGAATACTTGCGAGTTTATTATTTCACTTCAAAAACAAGAGGATGCAAAAACCAGCGTCACGCGGGATTTAAAACGATTTGAAATCATTGGAGATTTGCATGGTAGGCATATAATCAAAGGCGGCGACTTAACTGTCATTGAAACTAAACGTGGCAAGTCAGGTGGGACGTGGGCACATCTCTATGTGCTATTGAATGCCATGATGTTTTTAGGCGGTGAGGATGCTAAGATTAAAGTTTTTAATGCAATATCAGATATGAATAATATCTTAAATCAACTGAATGATTTTGAAATCCCAGAAGAAGTTGCAGAAAGTGTATCTAACCAACTGTATGTTTACGCAATTCGTGAAACCAATACAGGGAATATCAAGTTAGGTATTTCTAGTAATCCTGAGAATAGGGTTGCACAACTGCAAACAGGTAATTCAAGTCAACTTGAACTGGTAGCGTACAAACCTGCTAAGTCTTTCAAAGATGAAAAAGTGTTACATCGTGAAATGAAAAAATATCACATTCGCGGTGAATGGTTTACACAACATGCTAATTTAGGAGACAAATAATGTTTATATCCATTGGCAAATATCACCAAGAAATTGATGACTTAACTATGATGGGTCATCTCAATTCATTGTGGGATTACGGAAATTCCCTTCGTATCCAAAAAAAATTGCAACCCGCTAGACTGGATACATGGTTAGCGTACAGAAATACTTGCGAATTTATAATTTCGCTTCAAAAACAAGTGAATCCAACTTTAAAATTTGAAATCATTGGAGATTTACATGGTAGGCATGTAATCAAAGGTAGCGACTTAACGGTCATTAAAACTAAACGCGGTAAGTCAGGTGGGACATGGGCACATCTCTACTTATTACTTAAAGCGGCGGCACATCTGGATACTGATTTTGAACTGCAAATCTACGAAACATTTGTCACCAATCAGATACTACGTTGGCGTGACGATAGCGGCGACGAATTTAAAACGCTCAATATCGCCATAGATGCTTTCCTACCCGGTAGAGAGGGTAAGGATAATAAGGGCGTGTATATCCAAATTGCTATGGCAATAAAAGCGAAAGTGAATCCCGACGGTGGGCAATGGAATACTGCGAGCTATGACCAGTTGGAATTGCGTACATTGTATGAACGTCGTTTAATTGACTTCATGCGCATGGGATTAGTTCGCAACTACGAACACCTAAAAGAGTTGATTGATAATCTATAATAAATTACAAAGTGGCGTACCATCTCACTAACACGCCGTTTATTATTGTAACACAATTTAAGCAGTTTTCAGCTAGGTAATAGTAACGGTTACATGTCGGAAAAACAATTAGACGCACGGAGTGAGATGTAACCAACGCTGTGTAAGGAAGTTAAAGAGAAATTTGGGACTGAACAAGGAAATTTGTTAATCTCGAATCTCTTTATGATTACGTCAAAGAGGGTTTACCTAATTTAAAGCGAAAAGGACGCATAACCCAACTACTTGCGATTTCTAAAGAGATCGCAGGTGGGTGGCAGAGCTACCAATATCAACACAACTAATACATTCGCAATAGGAATCATTATGAGTTATCGAAAAGCTATGAAACACCTTAATAAAAGAAGGATAAGTAATCGTACACGCCAAAACGCATCTAAATCTGGTGCTTTAAATATGGGATTTTCCTCAAAGTCCCCAGAACAATGCAAGCAAGAAACTCTTGCTCTAATTGATAGGTTTACAGGTATGTCCCGTTTAGAACGTGAAAACTATTATATAGAGTTGAAAAAAGGACAAGCCGAGCAGGATAAGAGAAATGATGAAGAATGGAATAAAGGCAAGTTCTCTTGTTCATCTTTACCGAAAGCATGGTGTGTGTTCTTAGAATACTTTACCTATAAGGGTGAAGTGATTCATCGCAATGAAGAACAACAAATTACATTCGCATGGTGTTTAGAACAAGGCCTCATTTAAGCCTTTAAAAAACGTTAAGCCAACTATCTGTGATTTCTAAAGAGATCGCAGGTGGGTGGTAAAGCTACCAATATCAACACAACTTATTAAGGAGTTTTTTATGCAATCCAAAAACGTGAAAAAGATTGACGACTTAGTCGCCTTGCTCGAAGACAAAGACAAGGAGGTATGTTTTGAAGCGGCGTATCAGTTGGGTAAATCAGGTAATAAAAGAGCGGTTAACCCCTTAATCGCATCACTCAAAAATAAAAATTTTAATGTCCGCTGTGGAGCCGCTGAAGCGTTAGGTAAAATAGGTGATAAAAGAGCGGTTAACCCCTTAATCGAATTGCTTAATGACCCAGACAGTGATGTCCGATGTGAAGTGGTATATGCGCTGGGTAAAATAGGTGATAAAAAAGCGATTGAACCCTTAATAGCTCTGCTTAATGACCAAGACAGTGAGGTACGATGTGAAGCCTCAGATGCGTTAGATGAATTACAACGCATGTAAAAAACGTTAAGCCAACTTATAGCGACTTCTAAAGAGGTCG
>DATKTT010000262.1:0-19113 GCA_035530955.1 Williamwhitmania sp.
GCACATCTTCCGCGACAGGAGGACGCTACTCATACTGTTTGGAATGCCCATTGCGCAAATTTTAATTTTCGGTTACGTAATCAAAAACGAAATCAAGGATGCTGCCATTGCCATTCACGATAAATCATTAGACTACCAAACGCGTGAAATTAGCAATAAGCTGACCTCCTCCGGCTATTTTGTTTTAAAAAGTGATATTAATGATATATCCCGATATGAGGAACTTTTTCGCCTTAATGCGGTGAAGGAGATTATTGTTTTTGAGCCAAACTTTGCCAAAAACATAGGTCGGGGAGACCAGGGAAAAATTCATATTATTACCGATGCCTCAGAACCGAATACAGCAGCCATGCTATCGTCCTATACCAGTGGTATTATCAATTCATATGCTGCAAACAACATATTAACTCAAGATCAAAAAGACCAAGGAATTAAAGCTGAAACAAGAATGCTTTACAACTCCGACCTCAAGGATGTTTTTATGTTTATTCCAGGCACAATGGCCCTAATTCTAATGCTTGTTTCGGCCATGATGACATCCGTTTCAATAGTTAGAGAAAAGGAACTTGGAACCATGGAGATATTGCTTGTTTCCCCACTAAAACCTTACCATATCATCCTTGGGAAGGTCGTTCCATATCTCCTTCTAGCATTTTTAAACGCGGTGGTTATTTTACTGCTGGGAATATTTGTTTTTGGGCTGCCAATACGAGGCAGTATTCTTCTCTTGCTATTTGAATCGTTGCTATACATTATGCTTGCGCTCTCCCTTGGCATTTTTATCTCCACCATTGCCAAAAACCAAATGATGGCCATGTTTATTTCCATGTTTGCACTTATGCTACCAACTACGCTGCTTTCGGGCTTCATTTTCCCTATCGAAAATATGCCAAAAATACTACAATACTTAACATTGATAATGCCTCCACGCTGGTATATCGTTGTTGCAAAAGCGGTGATGCTGAAGGGTGCCTCAATTTTTGTAATCTGGAAGGAAACGCTGATACTAGTTGCCATGATTTTCACATTTCTATCGCTTAGCATTATCAAGTTTAAGGAACGTTTAAACTAGAGCCCAAATGAAATCACTTCTATTTCTCTTAGAAAAAGAGTTTACTCAAATTTTCCGCGATAAAACCATGCTGAAAATGATGGTGGGTGTTCCAATATTTCAGTTGATTATCCTTGTAAATGCTGCAACATTTGACCTCAAGAACACAAATTTAGCCATAATGGACTTCGACATGTCCAAAAGTTCCCAGGAGCTGGTAAAGCGATTTTCGGATTCACCTTTCTTTACACCAGTCTTATCCACTAATTCCGAGCAGAAGGCTTATACGTCAATTGAAAAGGGGAAGGCTGATGCGATTTTAACAATTCCCCGTGATTTTGAGCGTGACATTGCCGTTAAACATAAGGCATCTGTTATGGTTGAGATAAACGCCATAAATGCCTCTGCTGCAGGCCTAATAAATAGCTATTCCAATACAATTATTACCAATTTCAACCGAGACCACTTAATGCCAGGACAAAAGGTAACCATGCCCATAAAAGCAGATATTGCATACTGGTACAACCCGCAACTGAACTATAAACTCTTCATGCTTCCAGGTATTTTGGTGATTTTAGTGACCATTATGGGCTCTTTTATGGCTGCAATAAATATGGTAAAGGAGAAGGAGTTGGGAACCATTGAGCAGCTTAATGTTACACCATTAAAAAAATCAAGTTTTATAGTCAGCAAGCTTCTTCCATTCTGGGTTATTGCCATCATCGAGCTTTCTTTTGGGCTACTAATTGGCTTTGTGCTATTCAACCTCCAAGTAAAGGGCAGTTTTTTTGTCCTCTACAGCTTCACCGCCATCTACTTAATCGCCGTTTTGGGGCTCGGCCTTCTGATTGCGGCACTGTCTGATACTCAGCAGCAAGTAATGTTCGTTTCGTTCTTCTTCTTGCTTATTTTTATTTTAATGAGCGGCATATTTACTTCGGTTGAAAGTATGCCACACTGGGCGCAAGAGGTAAACGTAATTAATCCAATAGCCTACTTTATGCGTGTTATTCGGATGGTAATATTGAAAGGATCTGGGTTTTATGAAATACGACACGAGCTGTTGGCAATGACAATCTTTGCAATTGTAAGCCTAACAATTTCAATTAAAGCTTTTAGAAAAACTGTTTCTTAGAACATGCCATTCAATCAAGCAGACACCTTGGCTAATCACAAATGTTTCAAAAAAGAAGATAAGTATTGGGGCAGTTGGGCGCTAAATTTCTATATTAGCATCCAATTGACCAACATTTATATGCACTTAAACGGCCAACTTCGACTAGCGAAAATATTTGCGGTTATACTGCTCATTGTGGGTGGTTTATTTGCTCCCAATCAACTCAATGCTCAAAGCAATTTTCTATCTATTGGAGGGAAAGTAGGGCTATTAAACACCAAGCTAAAAGGAGCAAATATCACTCTTATTAAAGATGGTGTGGCGCAAAGTCCAGTTGAAATTACAAATACTTTTGCAATCGATCTTGATTATGGGTCGCAGTATCTCGTGAAATTTGAGAAAGATGGCTTTGTTACCAAGATAATTTCCATCGATACCCGCCTTCCGGAAAATGTTAAACCAAAATCAGATTACCTAGGATTTGCGGTTGATCTACCACCAAAAACAGAAGGGGTCGATGTTGAAATGTTCAATAATCCAGTTGGAAAAATCAAGTACAATGCCGATGCTGGAACCTTCGGCTATGATACAGATTATTCCATGACGATAAAACAAAAAATTGCCGATAAGGAGTTGGAGTTGGTTAAGGCCGATGCTCAAAAGAAGCAAGAGGCGGAGCAGAAAGCAATGGATGATGCAAAAGCAAAAGCAGCGGAACAACTTAAACAACAGCAGCTTGCTGCTCAGCAAGCCGCTTTAGCTAAGACCCAGCAAGCTGCCGAAGCCAAACAAAAGGCAGAAGCTAAGCAAAAGGCAGTTGCCGATTCTCTTAGAAAGGTTGAGGAGATTAAACAGCAGCAAGCAGTTCTGGCTGCAAAAGAAGAAGCAAGAAAGAGGATGGTACAGGATTCGCTGAGAAGAGTCAACGATGAAAAGGCAAAAATTCTTGCAGATCAGGCAGCAAAGGCGGAGGCTGCGCGCATTGCAGCGGAAACGCAGAAACGAGTTGAGGAACAGGCTCAATTGGCAGCTGCAGCTAAGGCAATGGAGGAGGCTCGAAAAAAGGCAATTGCAGATTCGCTTCAAAAGGTTGAACTTCAGCATCAGCAGGCACTTGCCTTTGCAAAAGTTCAGGAGTTAACTCGTCAAAAAGCAACGGCTGACTCCTTGAAAAAAGCACAGGAATTTGCCAAGCAACAAGCCGACCTGAAGGCAGCGATAGCCGCCAAAGAATTAGCCCATCAAGACTCATTGCGAAGAGCCGAAGAGACCAAGGCAAAGGTACTTGCTGACCAGAAGGCCAAAGAAGAAGCTGCCCGCATTGCCTTAGAAACCCAAAAGAAGGCAGATGAGCTAGCACATTTGACGGCTGCTGCCAAGGCAGCAGCGGAAGCAAGGAAACAGGCTACTTCGGACTCCCTTCAAAAGGTGGAGCTGCAACGCCAGCAAACCGTTGCATTGGCAAAGGCTCAGGAGGAAGCACGTCAAAAAGTCACCTCAGACTCTTTGAAAAAAGCCCATGACATTGCCAAACAACAGGCCGGCCTTAAGGCAGCAACGGCTGCCAAAGAATTGGCCCATCAAGATTCTTTGAGAAGGGCAGAGGATGCAAAGGCAAAGCAGCTAGCAGACCAAAAAATTAAGGAGGAGGCAGCGCGTATTACTTTGGAAAACCAGAAGAACACAGAGGCGCAAGCAAAATTGGCATCGGAGACCAAGATTGTGGAACAGGCTCGACAAAAAGCTATAGCCGATTCCTTGCAAAAAGTTGAGCAGGATAGGCAACTTGCGCTCCAAAAGGCAAAAATTATCGAAGCGGAAAGGCAAAATGTACTTTCCGACTCTCTTGCCAAAGTTGATTCTATTAAAAAGCAACAGCAAGCGATCAAGCTTGCGAAGGATGAGGTGCAAAGAAAACAACTGCAGGATTCGGTTCAAAAAGCGGAAGAACTAAGGCAGAAAACCCTTGCTATAGAAAAGACGAAAAAAGAGGAGGAACTTAGGAAAGAAGCTCAAGATCGTAAACTAAAACAGCTTGAACTTCAGGTACAGTCATCGCAGCTTAAGGAAGCCAAGGAGCAGATTGATGACGTAGAGAAGATGAACCTAAGCAAAATTTATTCGAACGAAAGAACGGTTGAAAACTATGACCGTCCTCGAGTTAAGGTAACCCGAATTATCTACAATAGGAAAGGCATAATTACCGTTTTCATAAAGGCTGTACATGCTTTTGGCGAAACCTACTATTTTGAAGATAATCAATCTATTTCAGAGACTTTCTATAATATAGAAACTGCTAAATAATCAGCAAGTTAACTTATTTATCCAAAGATTTACTTAAGGCATTGCTATATTTAGCTATGCCTTTTAGTTAACGATGTGGTCAATCATATTCTCTGCGATAATATCAAAGTCCATTATTAATTTTGGGTGTATTAAAGAATGAAGGCGTAAGTTGGCGCTACAAAAACCCATTCTTTTTTGGTAATTTTGTCGCTGTTAATAAGGCTTACCCTAGAAAATAAAATGGATTCCCTATGCTAACCATAGATTGTAAAGGCTTACTTTGCCCACGACCATTGATTGAGGCTAAAAAGGCCTTCACGCAGGCACCCGTTGGTGAAACACTCGTTATTGTAGTCGATAATGAAACTGCCGTTTTTAACCTAACCAGCTATTTTACTGGAAATGGCGTTGAATCACATACAAAAAAGGAGGGTAACCTTCACTTTGTGACAGTAAATAAAGGAATATCACAACAGACCACCTTGGAAAATTCTAAGCCGGAGGACTACTGCCAAATTCCCCAACAAAATAAAGCTAAAGAAAAAACCGTGATATTAATTGCCAGCGACAAAATGGGAGAGGGTGATTCTGAACTTGGCTCTATACTCATGAAAGGTTTCTTCGTCGCCTTGGCTGAAGCCGAAACGGTTCCTGAGGAGGTGATATTCTATAATTCAGGCGTACTTCTAACCACTAAACAATCAGCAATTATTCAGTCGTTGGAACAACTCAAGACTAAAGGGGTGCAGCTAACAGCTTGTGGCACTTGCGCAGATTTTTTCGATATAAAGAGCGATATCGAGATTGCAACCATTTCCAATATGTTTAGCATTGTAACCGCCCTAAATTCTGCCGAGAAAGTTATAAAACCCTAGTATGCCAGAATTGCTGAAATACTTCGACAATGGTGCAACCAGCTTTCCAAAGCCACCAGAAGTAGGTCAATTCATTCAGAATTACTTAGCAATTGGTGGTACCTACGGTAGAGGTGGTTATCCAAGAGCCGCGGAATCCACAGCGTTGGTTGAGCAGCTGCGAGATAAACTTGCTGTTCTTTTTGGTATAGGACGACCAGAAAATATTGCATTCTCTGCAAATTCAACCCAGTCTATCAACACCATTCTTCGAGGTTTGGATCTAAAAGAAAAGGAGATTCTGATATCACCACTTGAGCACAATGCGGTTACCCGCCCTTTGGATATGATTAGGAAAACTGTTGGAACTAGATTCCACATAGTTTCTCATTTTTCAGATGGGTTAGTTGATATTGACGGGTTGAAAAAGCAGATCAATGCACAGGTAGGCTTGGTTGTAATTAATCATCAAAGTAACGTAAATGGTCTTATTCAGCCTATTGCTGAAATTAAGAAAGCGATAGGCACTATTCCAATTCTGGTTGATGCCTCTCAAAGTGCTGGATATTCTAATATTGATTGCGACCGATTGGGCATTGATTATTTAGCATTTACAGGTCACAAAGGATTGATGGGTCCAACTGGTATAGGAGGATTTTATGCGCAGAATCCTGAGACCATTGAACCCCTTATTTTTGGAGGTACCGGTAGCAACTCCGATAGTTTTGAGATGCCTTCTAACCTTCCTGATAAATTTCAAGCGGGAACCCCAAATATGGTTGGAGCTGCTGGACTTTTAGGCGCCCTAATAGCAAATGTTACTCCTTTGCATTCACACGCAAGTTTTGAAGAGATGCTTATAAATATAAAAAGTATTGAAGGTTTGAAGATCTACTGTGCAAATGAAAAAGAAAAACAGGGGGAGACCTTCTCGTTTCGCTACACCAATGAAAATCCTGGCGATACCGCATATCGTCTGTTTCAACTATTTGGCCTTGAAATGAGATCTGGCTTACATTGCGCACCGTTAGCACATAAAACACTCGGTAGCTTTCCTATGGGATTGATAAGAATCTCACTTTCACCTTTTCACACAGTGGATGATCTAGATTATCTAACAAATGCCATTGAAAAGGCGAGATTAAGCCGTAAAGACTAAGCCAATGACCATTTTATTGTTTCCAAATGTTCGCATGGTGATTAAGGCAGAAAAGTTCCTTTTGCACTTGGATATTAAGGCAATGGTTAGACCAGTTCCCACCAATATTACCGCTGAATGTGGTATGTGCCTTGAGGTAAATGACTATGAGGTGGAGGCAATATTTGTCCAGCTGCAGGGTGCTGGATTTAACGCAACTATCACTAAAATATAAGAAATTGATGGATATTGATTTACTTTCTCTTGTGGAATATGGCGGATGCTCTTCCAAACTTCCGGCATCAGAGCTCGAAAAGGTGCTAAAGCATTTTCCAAAAATAACCGATCCAAACCTTCTTGTTGATATTGATACCCAAGATGATGCTGCGGTATATAAAATTTCTGAAAATCAAGCGCTAATATTTACCACCGATTTCTTTCCACCTATCTGTAGCGATCCATTTGAATTCGGACAAATTGCAGCAGCAAATTCATTATCAGATGTTTATGCAATGGGAGGGAGGCCACTTCTTGCGCTTAATATTGCCATGTTTCCTGCCACAATGCCACTAGAGGCTTATGCAAGAATATTGGAGGGCGGCCTCAGTAAGGTAACGGAATCTGGAGCATTGCTCGTGGGGGGGCATACTATTGATGATACTCCACCAAAGTATGGATTAGCCGTTATCGGAATGGTTGACCCAGCTAAACTTGTTACAAACGCAGGTCTTTCTCCTGGTGAAGCTCTAATATTAACAAAGCCTATTGGTAGCGGTATTCTGGTTTCTGGAAAAAAAGTTGGATTGGCGAGCGAAGAGTCATACCGTCAAGCACTCGAAAACATGAAAATTCTAAATTCCAATGTACTTGATACTTTCCAGCATGGTAGTGTGAGGGGTGGAACCGATGTTACCGGATTTGGACTTTTAGGTCATACGCTCAAAATGGCCCGTGCAAGCAAGGTTTCCATTCATATTAAGGCATCATCCGTTCCTTACCTTTCCCAGGCATACAGCTTGGCAGATGATGGATGTATTCCCGGTGCAACATTTCGAAATTTAAAGTATGCCGAGAGCGAGACCAATTTTGCACCAAACGTTCCATTTGCCTACCGGGCGCTGCTGGCTGATGCACAAACTTCAGGAGGAATCGTTTTTGGAATAAATGCATCTTTGGCTCAGGACGCCATTTTAAAGTTGAGGCAAAGTGGTGCTGTACAGGCTTCTATTATTGGCACGGTAAAGGAAAAAGTTGACAATTACCATCTTTTCATAACCTAACAAAATCCACATGGCACTGTTAGAGGGAGAAACATTTTTATTTAACGTTTTGGCCCTGAAGCGCATTGACCCAGATTCAGAACAATCCTTCTTTGTGCTGGAAGGTCCCAATGGAGGTAAGTTCCTGCTGCCAAGCCATCCTTATTCTGCATATGGAATCAAAGTAGGTGGCAAAATAGCCTGTAAGATTGATAAAATAAGCTGTTCTGGCAAGATATACCTTGAACCAGAAAACCCGTTCTATAAGGTAGGGAATACCTACTCTTTCGAGGTTGTCAAGGTTGAAACCTGTAGCTTACAAAACGGGGAGAAAGCAGAGGTGGCCATCGTTCTTGACAAATTTGGAGATACTACAGGTGTAAATATCAGTAAATCAATTAGATCACCCAAAACAATTACTTGCCTTGTAATCGGCATCAAAAAAGGGCAATTGTATTTGGAATTTGGGGAGGATGCTGCTGATGGTGCCAACCTTGAAGCAGGTAAATGGTATGATTTTCAGATTTCAGGGGAATATTTACATTCAGATGGAAAGAAGAATTTGATTTTAGTATCAGTAAGCAATGGTTCTCGGCATTTTATTTTGGCAAATGATTATGAGCATTATGGGCTAATGGTTGGTCAAACCATTTCAGCATTGGTTACAAGGAAGGGGAGAAATGGATACTATTACTTAGAACCAAAACATCCTCAGTATATTATTGGGAATAAGTATTTCTTTGAAATAGTAGATGTGACGCAATTTACCAGGCAAGAAGATAATGCTGAAATAGTTCTGGTAACTGTTATTGATTGGTTGCAGAAGAAGGCATCGTTTTTGTGGTCTGATGAAAATCTACCTCTAGTGGGAGAAAAAATTCAGTGTCAGGTTATCGGCCTCCGGAAGGGAAAACTAATTCTATCGCAATAAAAAAGTGGATTTCTCTAATCCACTTAATCCTCATCATATTCGTCAAAGGAACTTTCATCTTGCTGTTCCGCTAGATTATCTGCTCCAGGAACAATATCTTCTTCCTCGCCATAGAAATCCTTGTCATCATCGTCCTTAGACTTATTATCAATCTTTACATCGACTTTAACTAGGTAGCTCGCGTCTTCATCATCTATGGTAAAGTAATAAAAGAAATCACCATTTGGCTTTTCAAATTTCTTAATAAAATCCCAATAGCCACTTGGATATTTGGCCTTAACCAACTCAAGCTGCTGCATGGTTAAATTCTTAACGTTGGTGATGACACGTTTTTTAGCTTTCTTTTCCATAGACGAATTACCCTGATTTTTTTTGCAATTATACACTAAAAAATGAACATGCAAGAGGTATTTTCAATGGAAAATAAAAAAAATGTATTAGATGTAATACATTAAGCAACAATGACATGTTCATTTGAAGAATAAACTATACTAGGTAGCAAAATGATTTATGCTGATTTGCGCAGCGAATAATGAGCTTTCATCTTATAGTATCGTATAGAATTAATGTCCTATAATTAATATTATGTTAAATATATTATTGTAATAGAAAGGGGAATTCGTTCCCCCTTCTACTTCTGCAATATTGTTTTAATCTCTAGTTTCCTTTAAGTGCTTTACTTTTTTCTTGAAACTCTTTAAATTTTGCCATCATTTCATCGCTGTCATTTCTAAAGCGGAAATACAAATTCTTAAGCGTTTCTACCACTACTAATTCGTTCGGGTGCAACTGATATGATTTTTCAATGTAAGGCAATGCCTTTTTAAAATATCCATCGGCTTGAACTAAAAGGCTATCATATCCCTTAGTATCTTCCATTGGCAACTTGTTTGCAGATTCCACCTTAACAGCACCTTCGTTGTAATACATTACACCCAAGTTGAAATATGCGTCAAAATACTCTGGGCTAATTTCAATTGCTTTTTTGTAAGATGCTTCAGCCTTGTCTAAGTTTGGTAATTTTTCGTAGAGCGCAGCTTCTGCAAAATATAGCGATGCATTCGCTGGATCAGCTAAAATTGCTTTATCGAGAAAGTCAATAACCTTGGCTGGATTCTCATTCTTAACAATGTAAAAGTTAATCAAGGAAAGCATTAAGGTTTTGTTAGTTGGAAAAAGAGAAAATCCTTTTTCTATTTCTTCGCCTGCTTTAGCAGTATCGCCCTTAGCCATATTGCAGTTATACAGATAGTAATAAAGTTCACCACTATTAGTATAGTTTATTTCGCGAGCTTTTTCTAAATACTTTAGGCCTTCACTACATTTGCCTGCAAGCTGAGCAGTTACTCCTGCATAGTAGATAATAGCAGAATCGAGCTTGTCCACAGCTGGATTGCTTGTGCAAAGTTGAGACCCCTCAAAGGCATGAAATGCTTGAACATAGTCCCTTTGAGAATAAAAGTTCATGGCTAAAATATTATATTTTAGAGCCAAAGCACTTAGACCTTCAGCAATTTTATTGGTCTGCTTCTTGTCTGAGTCAAGGGTGTAAGCTTTATCAAACGATTTGTATGCATTATGGTAAGCGCTGTCAACAAACTGGTTGGTTTCCTTCCAAAAAGCAACCTTTCCCCCCGTTACATAGAGGCTAAAATACGGATAAACATCCTCCTCAAAGGGTTCATTGTTAATTTCTACCTGGTTTGCTGAAGTGGGTGAACCATACATCAATTTTGCCTCCTGGATTGACATATTTATCCTCAGTTCATAGTTATGAACGTCAATGGCATCCAAGTAGACCTCTCCCCTATTAATCCATGTCTTGGGATTATCAGCTCTCTTGGGGTTCTCAATGTCCTTTGTGCTCTTTTCAAACTTGCTCTTAACTTGGTCGGCATTCGGAATTCCTGTAACCTGCCCAAATGCTACTTGGCCAACAAGAGCTATTGTTACCGTTAAAAGATACTTTTTCATTGGTGTATCAGATTGGGTTAGTAATTAGATAATTGTGTAATATTAGTAATATTTAAATTATTCTTCAAGTGGTGATTCAGTAATCTGATCTAAAACCTGCTCTACAATCTCCTCGTCATCGCCTTTCTGTACAAGGGCCACTGCAGCTATTTCATCTTGCTTGCGAAGATTAATTAGCTTTACACCCTGCGTTGCCCGACCAGTAATACGGATATCGCTTATGTGCAGGCGAATGGTTATGCCGGATTTCGTTATGATCATGAGATCGTTGTTGTCCGTAACGCCCTTAATTGCAATGAGTTTACCAGTTTTGTCAGTGATATTAAGAGTTTTAACACCCTTGCCACCTCTATGGATTATTCGATAATCATCCAATTTAGAGCGCTTGCCAAATCCTTTCTCGGAAACAACAAGAATATCCTGAACATTCTCGTCGGTGCAAACCATACCAACTACCTCGTCAGCGGCAGTAATGCTTATACCTTTAACGCCAGAGCCCGTTCTTCCGATTGGTCTAACCTGACCTTCTGGGAATCGTACTGCTTTACCTTCACGAGCAGCTAGTAATATATGCTCCAGCCCATCGGTTAACTTAGCCTCGATAAGTTGGTCACCATCCTTTATAGTAATAGCATTTACGCCTGTTTGACGTGGTCGAGAGTAAGCTTCAAGTGATGTCTTTTTTATAATACCCTTCTTTGTGCAAAGGATAATATAATTTGAAGTAATATATTCTGTGTCAGTTAGTTTCTTAACATTAATATACGCCTTTACCATATCGTCAGGCTCAATATTAATAATATTCTGGAGAGCCCTGCCTTTGGTTGCTTTGGCCCCTTCTGGAATATCGTAAACTTTTAACCAGAAACATCTACCCTTTTCGGTGAAGAGAAGCATGGTGTTGTGCATGGAGGCAACAAAAATATGCTCAATGAAGTCCTCGTCACGCGTGGTGGAACCCTTGGTACCGACGCCTCCTCTATTTTGCGTTTTAAATTCAGTTAACGGGGTTCTTTTAATGTAGCCTAAGTGTGATATAGTAATTACAGCATCATCATCTGCATAGAAATCTTCTGGATTAAACTCTTCAGCATGTCTAATGATTTCAGTTCTACGATCATCGCCATACTTCTCCTTTATTTCAATGAGTTCATCTTTAATAATTTTCATCTGGAGGCTAACATCCACTAAGATTTGCTTATAGAAATCAATCTTTTGCATCAACTCATCATACTCCTCCTTAATCTTATCACGCTCAAGGCCTGTGAGGCTGCGTAAACGCATCTCAATGATTGCTCTCGACTGAATATCGGAGAGATTAAAGTTGGTCATTAATCCTTCGCGGGCAGCATCGGGCGTTGCAGATGCACGAATTAAAGCAATAATCTCGTCAATATGGTCCAGTGCTATGAGTAAGCCTTCCAGTATGTGAGCTCGCTTCTCAGCTTGGTCTAAATCGTACCTAGTTCTACGCAAGATTACCTCGTGCCGGTGATCAACAAAGCAAGCTATTAACTCCTTTAAATTGAGCTGCTTGGGCTTGCCATCAACCAGGGCAATGTTATTCACAGCAAATGAAGATTGCAGCTGAGTTAACTTATAGAGGTTGTTCAGCACCACATTTGCGACAGCTTCCTTTTTGAGAATAATAACGATCCGCATCCCATTACGATCGGACTCATCATTAATATAGGAGATACCATCAAGTTTCTTATCATTGATCAAATCGGCAATTTTCTTAATCATCTCTGCCTTATTGACCATATAGGGAATCTCATTCACAATGATTTTAGCCCTACCGCTATCAGTAAACTCTAGTTCAGTTTTTGCTCGAATAACAATACGTCCCCGTCCTGTTTCAAATGCCTCTTTTACTCCTTGATAACCATAAATAGTGCCACCTGTCGGGAAATCAGGTCCTTTCACATACTTCAATAGTTCATCAATAGTTATTTCCCGGTTATCAATGTATGCACAGGTTGCATCTACAACTTCTCGAAGGTTATGGGGAGCCATGTTGGTTGCCATACCAACTGCTATTCCCGATGCTCCATTTATTAGCAGCATGGGGACTCTTGTCGGCAGTACAGTTGGCTCCTCAAGTGAATCGTCAAAGTTTAGCCTAAAATCGACTGTATCCTTATCAATATCTGCTAGGGATTCCTCAGCAATTTTTTTCAAACGAGCCTCGGTATAACGCATAGCAGCTGGGCTATCGCCATCAACTGACCCAAAGTTTCCCTGCCCATCAACGAGAGGATACCGGAGTGACCACTCTTGAGCCATACGAACCATGGCATCGTACACCGAAGTATCACCGTGCGGGTGATACTTTCCAAGTACTTCTCCGACAATACGTGCCGATTTTTTATAGGGTTTATTTGCCATTAACCCTAAATCTGACATTCCAAATAATACTCTACGGTGCACTGGCTTTAGCCCGTCCCTAACATCAGGAAGAGCACGAGATACGATTACCGACATCGCATAATCGATGTAGGCAGATTTCATCTCCTCCTCAATATTAATTTTCAGAATCTTTTCTCCTTCAGCCATAATCAGATGCTTTCTCGTTTTCTATTAGCGTGCTAAAGTACTCATTTATTATGGATTTTTAGGGTGTTGGCCCACCTATTTATCAACAAATTTTGAGCTTTATAACAGGAATAAATCCTTTGGAGAAGAAAAATGGCTAACTTTCGTTGAAACATAAAGTAAAAGTTAAACAACAACCTCATTTTCGGGTTAATTGTATTATTTTAGTGCAAATTTTCAACAAAGGAGTATATATGGACTCTAACTTTTCAAAACGAATAAAAGATATCCTGAGCTATAGCAAGGAGGAAGCTATCCGACTAGGAAATCCTTCCATAGGGACAGAGCATCTGTTCCTCGGAATCTTGCGCGAAGGCGAAGGTATTGCGGTTGACATACTTAAATCGTTAGGTGCAGATATACAAGCGCTTAAACAACTTGTTGAAGAAAGAATACGAACCGATATGGTTATGGATCTTTCAGAGTTGGAAAATTTAAATCTTTATAAGTCAGCGGAGAGAGCCCTCAAACTCGTATTTTTAGAAGCGAGATCACTGAAAAGTGAATCAATCAACTCAGCCCATCTCCTACTAGCTATTCTAAAGGATGAGGGTAGCATGGTTTCCTTAATGCTTGCTGAATCTAACATCGACTACTTTGTTGTTAGAAATAAGTTAGAGGGAAGTCAGGTTCAGTCCAGAGCCGACTACTCCGACGATGACGATGAAAAGGAGCAATTTGGAGTTCCGAAGGGCACGCCGCAGCCAGGCGGAAGGCCTTCGTCTGACACCCCAGTTCTTGATAATTTTGGTATCGATCTTACTAAGGCCGCTGAGGAAAATAGGCTTGACCCTATTATAGGCCGTGAACGGGAAATTGAACGTATTGCTCAAATTCTTAGCCGGAGAAAGAAAAATAACCCCATCCTCATTGGAGAACCTGGCGTTGGAAAATCTGCTATTGCCGAGGGTCTTGCCTTGAGAATTGTGAAGAAAAAAGTTTCAAGAGTTCTATTTAATAAGCGAGTTGTTGCGCTTGACTTAGCAGCCATTGTTGCCGGCACAAAATACCGTGGACAGTTTGAGGAGCGCATGAAAGCCATTCTAAACGAATTGGCAAAAACGAGCAATGTAATTCTATTCATCGATGAAATTCACACCATTGTTGGTGCTGGTGGAGCAACAGGTTCGCTCGATGCGGCCAACATGCTTAAGCCAGCACTGGCACGAGGAGAAATTCAGTGTATTGGAGCCACCACCCTTGATGAATATCGTGAACATATTGAAAAAGATGGAGCACTTGAGCGTCGCTTTCAGAAAGTAATGGTGGAGCCAACCTCTCCTGAAGAGACTTATGAGATATTGAATAACATTAAAGAGCGGTATGAAGATCACCACAATGTAATTTATACACCTGAGGCTATTGATGCCTGTGTTAAGTTAACTCAGCGATACATTTCTGATCGACACCTGCCGGATAAGGCAATTGATGCCTTGGATGAAGCTGGCTCACGGGTCCATATTGCCAATATTAAGGTACCCGAGCGCGTTGTCATGCTCGAAAAACAGATTGAGGAAACTCGAAATGAGAAGCTTAAGGCGGTTAAAAACCAGAACTTTGAAATGGCCGCCTCCTTTCGCGATAGAGAGCGTCAGTTTTCCGAACTCCTAGATCAAGAGCAGAAAAAGTGGGAAAAGGAACTTTCCCTAAATCGTGAAATAGTGGATGCAGAAAAGGTTGCCGAGGTTGTAGCTATGATGACCGGAGTTCCCGTTCAGCGAATTGCCCAGGCAGAAGGCGAACGGCTGCTAAAAATGGCTGACGAGTTAAGGACAAAGGTTATAGGCCAAGATGAAGCCATCGGAAAGGTTGTAAAGGCAATCCAACGTAATAGAGCAGGATTAAAAGATCCACTCAAGCCTATTGGAACTTTTGTTTTTCTCGGTCCAACTGGTGTTGGTAAAACACAACTTGCCAAGGTTTTAGCCAAGTATCTGTTCGACTCAACCGATAACCTCATTAGGATAGACATGAGCGAGTATATGGAGAAATTTTCCGTTTCTCGTCTTGTTGGAGCACCTCCCGGATACATCGGTTATGAAGAGGGAGGACAGCTTACTGAAAAAGTAAGAAGAAAGCCATACTCCGTTGTACTGCTCGATGAGATAGAAAAAGCTCACCCTGATGTTTTCCACATTTTACTGCAGGTGCTTGATGAAGGCTTGCTCACCGACTCGTTAGGACGTAAGGTCGACTTCAAGAATACCATTGTAATCATGACATCCAATATTGGAAGTCGTGAGTTAAAAGAGTTTGGACAGGGAGTTGGGTTTTCGACACAGGCAAAATCAGATGCACCTAATGAATACTCAAAAAGCTTAGTGCAAAAGGCTTTGAGAAAAGCTTTTGCACCTGAATTTCTCAATCGTATTGATGACATTGTGATGTTCAACACCCTAGAGCGAAAGGAACTACATAAAATTATCGATCTTGAGCTCAAGGGGTTAATCGATAGAGTGATAAGTTTAGGATTCAATGTAAAGGTAAATCTTGCAGCCAAAGACTTTCTAGTGGACAAAGGCTACGACATTCAGTTTGGTGCTCGTCCATTAAAGCGTGCTATTCAAAAGTATCTTGAAGATCCCCTTGCCGAGGTTATCATCAAGGGCACATTGGCGCTCAATAGTCTTATAAGCGTTGGCTACACCAAGGGTAAAGACGAGCTAAATATCAAGCTCGGAAAAAATAGCTTAACCGAAGCTGATGAACAAAACGATTAACTTCCTGTTTAAAAGGCGGCACATTGAAATGCCGCTTTTTTTTTAAAATATAGTTAATCATGGAAAAGAATAGTGTAAAAGTCACATTTGGAGGAAATCCAATAACGCTGATTGGTAAGGAGGTCAAGGTTGGGCAGGCTGCCGAAGATTTTACGGTGTTAAGCAGTGCACTTAAGCCAGTAAAACTTTCCAATTATGATGGCAAAGTGAAGATCATTTCTGTTTTTCCTTCGGTTGATACATCCGTGTGTTCCGCACAAAATCACCGCTTCAACAAGGAGGCCTCAACCCTTGGCGATAAAATTCAGATAATTGGAATATCTAACGATCTTCCTTTTGCGCTAGGCCGCTATTGTGGTGCCGAAGGTATCGACCGGATTGTTACTCTTTCCGACCACAAGGATGTTGATTTTGGGCTGAAATATGGATTCCTTATTCAGGAACTACGGCTATTAACACGCGGAGTTATTGTAGTTGATAAAAACAATATTGTTCGCTATGTGGAGTATGTTCCAGAGGTGACGCATGAACCCAACTATGAAGCAGCCATTAAGGTAGCCAAAGAATTAGTATAGTGATACAAGCGTGATTAGTCACGCTTTTTTTATTTCACCTTTCCAATAAGGTCATATTCAAGAGAGTCAACAATTTCGACCTCATAGAAGTTTCCTATTTCAAGGTGCTTCTCATCTTTCTTTATGAGCACCTCTCCATCTACCTCAGGTGAGTCGTATTGAGTTCGCCCAAGGTAAAACTCAACATCCTCAGAATCAATAAGCACCTGGTAACTCCTTCCAACCTTTTCGGCATTTAATCCCTCCGAAATTTTCTGCTGAAGCTTCATTATGATTCCTGCACGGCGAATTTTTTCTTCCGTTGAGAGCGTATCCTCTAAATTATTGGCAGCAAACGTTCCCTCCTCCTCCGAGTATGGAAAAACGCCAAGTCTGTCAAACTTAACCTCCTGAACAAATTTGCAGAGCTCTTCAAATTCAGCCGCTCCTTCACCTGGATGTCCCACCAATAAGGTAGTTCTAAGAGCAAGATTTGGAATCTTAGCACGAAGACGGCCTATTAGGTCATAGGTATCGGCCTTGCTGATTCCTCTGTGCATGTTTTTCAAAACGATGTCACTAATATGCTGGAACGGAATGTCGAGGTAGCTGCAAATTTTTGGGTTCGAGGCTATGGTGTCAATTAAATCGTCTGGAAATTGATACGGAAAGGCATAGTGCAGCCGAATCCACTCAATACCTGCAATTGCCGACAGTTGGGTTAGGAGTTCTGAAATCTTACGCTTTCCGTATAAATCCATGCCATAAAACGTTGTATCTTGAGCAATGACAATTAGCTCCTTCACTCCTGCTGCAGCCAATTTTTCAGCTTCTTGAACCAGCTGCTCAACTGTTCGTGAAATGTGTTTTCCTCTTATTAATGGGATAGCACAGTAGGAACATCCCCAAGAACAACCTTCAGAAATTTTTAAAAATGCATAGTGGGAAGGGGTTGTAAGCATTCTTTCGCCAAGGAGCTCACCGCGGTACTTTGCTCCGAGTATCTGAACAACTGATTTGAACTCGTTCACACCAAAGAATCCGTCCACTTCGGGTATTTCAGCCTCCAGCTCTAGCCTATACCTTTCCGATAGGCAGCCAAAAACAAATAGTTTCTGTATATGGCCCTGCTGCTTTTCCTCAGCGTATTTGAGAATCATGGCAATAGATTCTTCTTTAGCATCTCCAATAAAGCCACAAGTGTTTATTAGCACTATGTCTGCCTTATCGTTGCTGTTGTGCATTACCTGGAAATTGGAAGCCTGCAGCTGCCGCATTATAAACTCTGAATCGACAATATTTTTGGAGCACCCTAGGGTAACAACACTTATTTTTTGATTTTTAGTTTGCATAAACCACCCACCCTTTCATTCTTAACAAATAAGGGCCTGCATAACAAAATAGCAAACCCTTTTTCCAACATTAATGACAGTTATAATAACTACCTGAAAAGTGTATCAACAAATGCCTTTCTATCAAATATTTGCAAATCACCAATACCTTCCCCAAGACCAATATATTTTACTGGAATTTTAAACTGATCGGATATGCCTATCACAACACCCCCTTTGGCCGTGCCATCCAGCTTGGTAATGGCTAAGGCATTTACTTCTGTAGCCTTTGTGAACTGCTTTGCCTGCTCAAATGCATTTTGGCCAGTGGAGCCATCGAGAACAAGTAACACCTCCTGCGGAGCAGATGGAATCACCTTTTTCATCACATTCTTAATCTTGGTGAGCTCGTTCATTAGATTCACCTTATTGTGAAGACGACCTGCCGTATCGATAATGACAATATCTGCATTTTTCTTGATCGCCGAAGTCAGCGTATCGTATGCCACAGAGGCTGGATCGGAACCCATTTGTTGTTTAATAATTTCAACTCCGGCACGTTCAGCCCAAACGACCAACTGCTCTACAGCTGCAGCACGAAAGGTATCGGCTGCGCCAATCACCACCTTTTTGCCAGCTTGGGTAAACATGTTTGAAAGCTTTCCTATTGTTGTGGTTTTTCCAACACCATTTACCCCAACCACCATTATCACATAGGGCCCATCCGTTGCCAAGAACTCCGCGTTTAGCTCCTTTCCAGCAGTATTTTCCTCCAACATCAGAGAAATCTCATCTTTCAGGATGTGGTTGAGTTCAGAAGCGTTCAAAAATTTTTCCTTCACCACTCGCTCCTGAATTCGCCCAATTATTTTAAGGGTAGTCTCTACGCCAACATCAGAAGTAATAAGCACCTCTTCTAGCGCATCAAGAACCTCATCGTCGATACGGGAACGACCAGCAATAGCGCGGGACATCTTTCTGAAGACACTTTCCTTTGTTTTTTCAAGACCCTTATCCAACGTATCCTGCTTTCCGGAGAAAATATCGAAAATTCCCATTACAATAAATTTATGGCACGCAATAATAACAAAAAAGCTTCTTTAACAGAAGCTCCTTTGTTCAAAATTCTAAACGGTTTTATTTTTTAGCAAAAAAGTCTTTGACTTCTGCATTGATAACCATTTCTTCTTTAAAAATATAGGCTCCTGTCTTTTCAGACTTAACCATTTTTACGCATTTAGTAAAGTTCTTACCAGCGCCTTTTTGCAAGGATGCAACTACTTTCTTTGCCATTGCTCAACTT
>DATKTT010000263.1:0-6840 GCA_035530955.1 Williamwhitmania sp.
CATTGAAAACTGATTTAGGGTTAAACATATAATTAACTACTATAGTTTTACAACAGTAGTTTTTGAAATCCAATCATGTAATCCTTTCTTGAAAAAAAGGAAAGATAAGGCATCAAACAAAACAAGTAAGCGCACGAACGCTCTTCCTAAAATTTGAAAAAAAGTAACACGATCAACAATAGTGGTAGAAACAACCTTTGATCGAGTAATGATCTTTCCTACAGTTCTTCCATTTATTAATTCAAAGATTAAATAGTAAAGAAAATAAGCAACAATCGAAATCCATTTCACATTGTTTCTATCTATAACATCTCTGAATATTCTGAAAAATAATATCATAATTATTAGAAAAAAAATTGTGTCCAACAAAAAGTTGAGAAAACGAATTGTTTTACTTGCCATGATTTTTTACATAAATATAATACAATGATTTAAAAACAAAAAAAATATAGCCTTTTTGACAATATTTTTTAGCAACATCTTTCAATGAATTCGGCTCCGATTAATGCATACTGCTAATTTTGCATATAAATCTATCGCAATTTTTTCAACTTTCGGCATGAAAACGATTTTTGCTGTTCTTCTTCTTTTACATCCTTTGTGGTGCTGGACGCAACCATCCATAAGCTATCCAACCACTCCAACCCATCCAGTGAGCGACACCCTGTGGGGGACGGTGGTTACCGATCCATACAGGTGGCTTGAAAACGTTCATGAAACCGATGTAGCGAAGTGGATTTTGATGCAGGAAAAGTTGACCAAACGTTACACTCGATGGAAGATTACCACCGATCCCTCGGTGGAGAAATTATCGGAAGTGAGTTACCAGCCCCTGATTAGGCAGGGGCATTACTATTTTCAGCTGAGCTATGCAAGTAGTGGTGAGACGCAATCGCTCTACTACCAAACGGCATTTGACCAGAAGCCAATCCTTCTCTTCAATCCGAATCATTTGGATAAAAAGGTAACTGCCATTAGCTCATTTCTGCTTTCACCCGATGGTAGCACCCTTGCGTTGATGCTTTCGGAGAACGGCAGCGACTGGCGAACTATTCGGTTTCTGGACCTCAAAAGCCGAACCCTACTCCCTGATGAGCTACATTTTCTTAAATACAGCAACCTTGCATGGTTTAGAGATGGCGTTTTTTATATTCGATACGCTACTGCCAGCAATGACGAGGCATTCAAGGGAGTCATTGACGGAAGAACCCTTTATTACCATAAACTTGGAACGACTCAAGGCAACGATAAGCTAATATATAAACCTCAACTCCCAACCGATTTCTTCACCTTTGACATTACCCCTGACGAGCATTTCTTGGCGATTTACCATGCAGCCATTAGAAATAATCGACTGCTAAACAGCCTTTCAACCATCTGCTTGAAGGATTCCTTGAATGCAACTCTTGTTCCAGTGCTATCCGTGAGCGATGGAACCAAGCGCTTTGAAGTTGTAGGTGACGAAAACGATAGCCTGATAGTTTTCACCAACTTGCTTGCCCCCAAAGGTCATGTGGTGCTTTTTTCAACCAAAGAAGAAAACCGTGGCCGGGTATTGATACCGGAATCCAAGGCAATGCTTACGCAGCTGAGATTGCTTGATGGTAAACTGCTTTGCCTCTACAGCGATAGCCTACGGGAGAAGTTTGTAGTTCATAAGTTCAACGGGGAACCGATTGGCGAATGGAGCATTCCTTCGGGATATGCCGTCACGGATATTTCGGGAACGGCCACCGACAACTTGGCCATATACTCATTCCAGTCATTCTATGCTCCGCCAACCGTATACCAAGTTAACCTACGTACGCTTTCGCGACGGTCTGTTGGCAAGACCCTCATTAACTACAACTATCGACAGTTTAACACCATTATCCTCACCTACAAAAGCAACGACAGCACAGAAATACCGCTCTATGTAACCTACAAAAAAGGGTTGCAGCTCAACGGTAATAATCCGCTTTTGCTTTACGGTTATGGCGGGTTTGGCATTCCTGCCCAGCCGTTTTACGACCCAGCAAATGTTGCCTTTCTTCTTCGAGGAGGTGTGCTCGCGGTTCCAGCCATTCGTGGTGGAGGCGATTTTCCCGGTTGGCATAAAGCGGGTAGCCGACTCAATAAGCAAAAGAGCTTCGACGATTTTACTGCGGCAGCTCAATACCTCATTCAAGTGGGATTCACCAATCCCAACCGGCTTGCCATAATGGGAGGTTCAAACGGAGGGCTAGTAGTTGGTGCTGCCATTACCCAACATCCCGAACTCTTCAGAACTGCCGTTGCCGAATCGGGCCTATTCGACATGCTTCGCTACCAACTCTACAACATTGGCTACAGCTACGCTGCCGAGTATGGCACAATTGCTGACTCTTCCGACTTTGTTAACCTGCTTTCCTACTCCCCTGTTCAAAATGTGAAAAAAGGGGTGCATTACCCCTCAGTACTTCTAGTTGCCTCCGACAACGATGACCGTCTCAGCCCATTTCACTCCTTTAAATTTCTTGCTGAATTACAGGCAAAAGGGGACGGCAAAAATCCATACCTTCTCTACTACCAGCATAACGCTGGCCATACGGGAAGTGATGTTTTCAATGCCGAAGTTGAGAAGAAGGCATTTGTAATTGGCTGGATTGAGGCTGAACTAGACATGAATAGATAGCCGGGGAAAGGGAGAACTATGCCCGGCTCTCCATTCCTCTAGTCGTCATCGTCCACTTTGTTGAGAGCAACAAAGGCGGCATGCTTTGGTGCAGGACACGGTGAAGCCTCACCCTTTACTGCAGCCCAAATCACCTTGTTGAACTCATTGTCGGGAACCCGATCCTCCTTGCTAAAGTCGAAAGTCTCACTCAGCTTTGACCACTTGTTATTCACCTTATTAAGATCATTAAGATCCACCGTTTCTGGTCTCTGAATAAACGGAGGATGGGTGGCAACGTTGTTAAAACAGCGGAACATAGGCGTAGCGGCAGCGTCGTACTGGCTCATGGGGGGAAGGCCCAGAATAAGTTCAATGGTTCGCAGCATGGAGGAGGTAGAGTAGGCGGTGTGGTCCACAAAACCTTGCTTAACAAAGCCACCAGCCACGTATGCTGTGGTTCGATGGGCATCCACATGGTCGGGACCATTTTGAGCATCGTCCTCCACAATAAATATGGCACACTCATTCCAAATGGGACTGTGGCTGAGATAATCCACAAACAACCCTACAGCCAAGTCGTTATCGGCAACGCTGGCAAAAGGTGTTGGCATTCCCCTTCGCAATCCACTTGTATGATCGTTAATAAATCGAAGTGTATTTAGGCGAGGTAGCGAACCACATGCAAGCAAGGAATCAAAATCGCGCCTCCACTGATAAAAGCGAGTAGTGTCGCGAACGTGCTGATCCCAGCTGGTAAAGTAGTGGCAGTAATGACCAACAAGTACAGGAATGTTTGGCTTATAGTTATCGGTAAATTCGCCGTAAGTGCGGTAGGTAACGCCATACCGCTTGCAGAAATCCCAAATAAATCCATCCTTATTGTTGGCCACATCTCTGCGTCCCTCTGCATCGTATTCACCACCACGGTTGCCGTAGCTGGTAGGCCAAGTTTTTTCGAGATAGTCAGTAGCATAGGCGCCATCGCTCCAGTTGTGCCCATCGGCACTCACCTCACCATCGGCGTAAAAGTTGTCGAGTAGCACAAACTCGTTAGCCAATGCGTGCTGGTTTGGTGTAAAATTCTGCCCAAAAAGCACAAGGCTGGTATCACCATTTCCCTGTGGCATGTCGCCAAGCACCTGATCGTATGTCCTATTCTCCTTAATCACATAAAACACATACTTTATGGGTGAAGCAGCACCAACGCGGGAAGGGATTGGATTGCCTTCCAAGCCTTCAGCCTTCAACTCACCTTCCTTGTGGTAGGGTGTATTGGCATACACCACTTGAGAGTAGGTGGCAAGCTGCGCTTTGTCTGGAGTGTTAATAATGCTGAGCTTTCCGCGCAGTAGTCCGGCAATGTATTGCTCTTTTGGAGCTGGTTTGCCAGCTTTTTGGTATTCAACCTTTTCCGATCTACGGGTAGGATTTGGACCAAGTGGGTTTGGAAAGGAGGAAAAACCCTTTCCGTTAGCCACAAATATTTTTTGGTCTATGGTTCTAACGCATGTTGGATACCAGCCTGTTGGAATAAAACCTAGACTTCGGCTTGAACCCGGATTGGAAACATCGAATACAGCCAAGCAGTTATTATCGGCATTGGCTACGTAGAGAGTAGTTCCTTTGCTGTCGAGCGCAACGCTGTTAGCCGTAGAGCCTGCAGGAGAGTCGGGGTAGAGCGCAGTATTCAACGTTTCTACCACCATGTTTTTATCCACATCAACCACCGATACGGAATTGTCGTTGGCATTGGAAACAAACAGAAACCTGCCATTGGGTGTGATGCACATATCGTTGGGATTGCTACCAACTGCAATGGCACTAGTAAACGCTTCCTGGTTGGTGCTGTAAACCAGTATCCGTTGGCATGCCCAACAGCTTACAAAGAGTTTCTTTGCATCGGGCGAAAGCAGGCAGGTATAGCCCTCCCCACCAAGCGGTAGCCTCTTTACTATTTGCTTCTTCTTTAGGTCGATTACATATAGGGAGTTGTCATCCTTTGTTACCACATATAGCCTGTTGTGGGCATCGTCAACAGCAATGCCTGCCACGGAAATTTTTTCCGGCCAAGGCTTTCCTAAAACAATGGTGTCGGATGGTATGAGCTTGTTATTCTGTATATTGAACTTCACCACGAAGTTGTCGTTTCCACCCGAAGCATAGAGCTCGCGGCTGTTGGACGAAAAGGCAAGTCCAAGCCACGACTTCTTTATTAGAATAGTGTCGAGCACTATCTCCTTTTGGACATCAATTAGCTGAATGGTTTGGTCGCTCTCACCATTATTGGTAACTGCCAGCAGACGATGGTTTGGTGAAACAGCAATGTTGAGCGGCAAATCACCCAGCGGCAAACTTTTTCCGGCTGGCGTAAGGCTCCAACCATTAGGCAACGTTACCCTTTTTGCATTTAACTCTGTCAACGACTGAGCAGAGGCCGCTAAACCAACAATGGAAAACATCGTAAGGGTTAGCATAACCCGACATATAGACAATTTCATGAGAACACAGATTTAATTACTACTCATTGGCCGAACAAAATACAAAATACAAATTTCTTTTACGTTTACGCTAAGCTAAATCAGACACAAGTTGAACGGAATAAAACACATTTACTGGTTGCGGTTTAGGACTGCTACAATTAATTAAGGTTAAATGATGCATCCTAATTTTTTGCATACATGATCATTCATTCACAAAACAGTCAATATATCAAATTGTTATGATCATATTTATTGTTCTCAACATATTCTTATTGGCGTGAATACCTTCCCCGTTAACCCTTTTTTTCTACTTTAGCTTATCAAAACTTTTAAATGATGGCAGATTTTAAATTAGAGTTAATCACTAACAGTGAACAGGTTAAGGAGTTCCTACAACTTCCTGTGGCTCTTTATAAAAATGATTCTAACTGGATTCAACCGCTGGATAATGAAATAGAGGCGGTTTTCGACCCCAAGAAAAATAAGTTGATGCGAAAGGGCGAGGTTGCTCGCTGGCTTCTGCGCAACGCTAAAAACGAAGTGGTTGGACGCGTGGCTGCCTTTATAAATCCTGAAAATGCATCGCTTAATGAGCAGCCCACCGGAGGAATGGGTTTCTTTGAGTGTATAAACGACCGCGATGCTGCCTTTATGCTGTTTGATAATTGTCGCGATTGGCTTAAGGAGCGTGGAATGGAGGCCATGGATGGCCCCATTAACTTTGGCGATCGCGACCGCTGGTGGGGATGCTTGGTAGATGGCTTTGTTCCAGCAAACTACGGCATGCCATATAACTTTCCATACTACAAAGAACTTTTCGAGGCATATGGATTTAAAAACTACTTTGACCAATATACCTATGCAAAAAGCATAACGCTGGATAGGATGCACCCCGGCCTGCTGGAAAAGGCTGTACGGTTAGCAAAAAATCCAGAGTACCACTTTGGGCACATTAAAAAAAGCCAGCTCAAAAAAGTTGCGGAAGACTTCCGAACGATCTATAACAAAGCCTGGGCAAGGCATGGTGGCGTTTCGGAAATGAGCGCTGCGCACGCCACTGCCTTAATGAAGCAGCTTAAACCCATTATTGATCCCAAGCTTATCTACTTCGCCTTTCACAATTACGAACCCATTGGCTTCTACGTAATGATCCCTGAAATTAATGAGGTAATTAAGCACCTACATGGGAAAATGAATCTTTGGGCAAAGGTGAAGTTTTTCTACCTGCTCAAAATCCGAAGAACATGCAAAGCTGCGTTGGGGCAAATTTTTGGTATCATACCAGAGTTCCAGGGAAAAGGTGTTGAAGGCGGCATTATTATGGCCTTTGCCAATATGGCCTTGCAAAAAGGATTTCAATACAACTTTTTGGAAATGAACTGGGTTGGCGACTTCAATCCAGTAATGATGCGCCTGCAGGAACAAATTGGGGCCAAAATCCGTAAGACACACGTCACTTACCGCTACCTGTTCGATCCAACCAAGGAGTTTACAAGAGCAAAGGCCATTGGCCGCGCAAAAAGAGCAACAAAAGAGGAATAGATGAACATTGGGTATAGGAGAATTCTCTTTTTATTGATAGGCATGGTGTGCCATACAGCCACCTTTGCCCAAATGGATATTAAAACCAACTTGGTTTTCAGCGATACGGTAAAAACGCCGTTCAGCAACCAGTGGCAATACCTCTCCACCGACATCTATCTTTTCAACGGCCATACCTTCAAC
>DATKTT010000264.1:0-6173 GCA_035530955.1 Williamwhitmania sp.
ATGTTTGGAGCGCTCGTTAAGACATATTATGCTGAAAAGCGCAAGATTAACCCTGCAGATATCGTTTCGGTATCTATTATGCCCTGCACTGCTAAAAAGTTTGAGGCAGATAGACCAGAAATGCGCTCCAGTGGCTATAAGGATGTTGATTATGTGCTGACTACTCGCGAGCTGGCAATTATGATTAAGCAAGCTGGAATCAATTTTGTTACCCTTCCAGAGGATAAGTGTGATAGCCTCATGGGTGAATCAACCGGTGCTGCCGTTATCTTTGGGGCAACGGGTGGTGTTATGGAAGCTGCCCTTCGCACTGCCTATGAGTTGGTTACTGGTAGGGAAGTTCCATTTAAAAACCTCAACATTACTCCAGTTCGGGGTATGGAAGGGGTAAAGGAGGCTACTATTAAAATAGAAAACCCCAAGCCAGAGTGGAAGTTTTTGGATGGTGTTGAGTTAAAAACCGCCGTTGCCCACGGGCTTCAAAATGCCTATGAGTTATTCTCGAGCATTAAGGCAGGTAAGTCCTCCTATCATTTCATTGAGATTATGGCCTGCCCAGGAGGATGCCTTGGTGGTGGAGGGCAGCCTATTCCTACTAATCCTGAGGTTAGAGCCAAGCGCGCCGCTGCAATTTACCAAGAAGACCAAGGTAAGGCTTTGCGTAAATCTCACCTTAACCCTGAGGTTACAAAAATTTATGCTGAGTTTTTGGGCGCACCGCTTAGTCATAAATCGCATGAACTGCTCCATACTCACTATAAACCGAGAGCACGGTATTAATTCCATCTTTATAAGTTTAAAAAAAGGCGAGGGAAACCTCGCCTTTTTTTAATGCTTCAATGTTTCATAAATAAAGGCAGAGCACTATTATGTGTAATCGTTTATAGATGAACTCCATGATGAAAATGGTTTGAATTTCACTTACACGAAAAAAATAGAAGAGATGAATCATTGTAATGTTTGCTGAATAACATTGTTTGTAGTATAACAAAAAATGCAATTTGTTCGTATTTTTACCAACTGAAACAAAGCAATCAACAACTATTCTATTATTTCTTTAAGCCAAATTGCAAGAGTATGACCTTGAGGGAGATATGTGAAACAGTGAAAGGTGAGGTGGTGTGTGGAGAGAAGCTGCTGGGCACCGATGTTGAGTTTGCTTTTTCGTCGGATTTAATGAGCGATGTGTTAACCGTTCAATGCGACAAGCTCATTTTGATTACTGGCCTTTCGAACTTGCAGGCTATCCGAACTGCTGAAATGTCGGACATCCCCTGTGTGCTCTTTGTTAGAAACAAACCAATTACAGAGGAGATGGTGGAGCTGGCAAAAGAGTGTGATATTGCCATTCTTCGCTCGAAGAATACCCTTTTTTTTGTAGCCGGAGAGCTGTATAAAGCTGGCTTAAAACCAGTATATTAGACCACGTCATGTCGATGAATTTTGAATATAAGGTTGAGGGGGGAGATTTTGCCCGCGCTGGTTACGCTTCAAGCCAAATAAAAAAGGTTCTGAAGCAGTTGAACGTGGATGTAAAAATTGTGAAACGGGTGGTGGTGTGCCTGTACGAAGCAGAGGTAAATATTGTCGCTCATGCATTCAGGGGAACTATTTTTGCCAACATTGATACCAAAAAGATTGTAATGAGGCTAATAGATGAAGGACCTGGAATTCCTAACATTCCTCTTGCTATGCAGAAGGGGTTTTCCACTGCCTCTCCGGAAGTTCGGGAGATGGGTTTTGGTGCAGGAATGGGGCTTCCCAATATTGATTTTAACGCCGATAAGTTTGAAATTACCAGCGAAGTGGGTAGAGGAACTACGTTGGAAATAACCATATTATTAAACAGCCAAGAGGCATAGTGTATGGAAAAAATGTTTTTTCACCATGCATTAAAAATATTGAAGGATGTCTGCATCGGTTGCTCACACTGTATGCGAGTTTGTCCTACTGAAGCGTTACGGGTGTTCGATGGTAAAGCTAACCTAATTGAAGACCGGTGCATCGATTGTGGGGAGTGTTTTAGGGTGTGCCCAGTGCACGCTATCATTATTGAGCAAGATGACTTTCAGCGTATCTTTGATTACAAGCATCGCGTGGCCCTTGTGCCTTCGGTTTTAATAGGACAATTTCCTGATGAGATTTCTCCCGGTGAACTCTATAGCAGTCTCATGGACTTGGGATTTACTTGGGTGTATGAGGTTGAGCATGGTGCCACCGTTTTAAACCGGGCGCAGCATGAGTATGAATCTGCGATCTCGAACAAGCCGTTAATCTCCTCGTTTTGTCCTGCAATTATTCGGCTCATTCAGGTGAAATTTCCCTCTATGGTCGAAAACATTATGCTACTTCGGCCACCACTGGATGTTTCGGCTATTTACTGCCGAAAAGTTTTGATGGATAATGGAGCCAAGGAGGAGGAGATAGGTGTTTTTTATATAACGCCTTGTGCCGCAAAGATTGCTGCCATAAAAGCCCCAGTTGGTGAGGGTCGATCGCGAATTAACGGTGTAATTAACATGGACTTTATTTTCAATAGAGTTCACAAGGCGCTCAGGCAAAGGTCAAAGGATGCTGGGGTTGATGTTAACCGAAGCCACCTTGTTTCTAAGGAGATACTTTGGAGCCTTACCAATGGTGAGGCTGTCCATTCATTAGGACGTTGCTTGGCCATTGATGAGGTTCATAATGTAATCGAGTTTCTAGAAAAGCTTGAAAATGAGGAGATCAGTGATATCGATTTTTTAGAGTTGCGAGCATGTGACCAGAGCTGTGCCGGAGGAGTTCTGACTACCTCTAATCGCTTTCTAACCGTTGAGCGATTAGGTAAAAGAGCTGTCAAAGCTCCGACTATAAAGGAGAGAGCCTCTTCCATTTCGCGAAGTTCGATTGATACCTATGAGCCATACCTTATGCGGCACATTCGGCTGAGTACAGAAATTAAGCCACGTTCGATGTATATGCTCGACGAGGACATGGCCAAAGCTATGCGAAAAATGCAGCGGGCGAGAAAGGTTATGTGTTATTTGCCAGGTGTGGATTGTGGTGTATGTGGTGCTCCATCATGCCAGGCTTTGGCTGAAGACATTGTCCAAAACCGAGCTACCGTTTCTCAGTGCATCTACGTTCAACAGATGATGGAAAGAACGGGTACGTTAGGGAGTGATCTTGCCTACCGAATAATGGAGAAAATTTGGGGCAAGGATAAGTTTATTAAGAATTGTCATAAAAAAGGAGCCGATAATGAAAGTCTCTGATATTGTTACCCAGCTCAATCTGGATGTGTACTCGGGAGCAGAAGGCTTAAGCCGTGATGTAAATGGAGGGTATACCTCTGACTTACTTAGCGATGTAATGGGCAATGCTGAAGCAGGTATGGTCTGGATTACCTTGCAAACACATAAGAATGTTATGGCTATTGCATCGCTAAAGGAGTTGGCCGCTGTAATCCTTGTTGGTGCTCAGCAACCTGAGGATGACACTGCCGAACAGAGCAATGTTGAAGGGATTCCCATTTTGGGGACTTCCATACCCACGTTTGATATAACAGGTAAACTCTACAACCTATTACACTAAGCAATGAGGGTCTTTAAGGCCGATTTACACCTACATACGGTACTTTCCCCCTGTGGCTCACTTGAAATGAGCCCCACGGCGCTTGTTGCCCGAGCAAAGGAAGTTGGTCTTGACCTAATTGCAATAACAGACCACAATACAACTCTTCACTGTGAGTTGGTGCAGGAACTTGCTCGGGAGGTCGGCATTGCCACCATACTTGGGGCAGAGGTCACCACAAAGGAGGAGGTTCACTGTCTCACCTTTTTTCCAACACTGGAAATCCTTTCTATCTTTCAACTTTATCTGGAGCAGAATTACCCCATTGGCCAGCGAAATAACCCTGCACTGTTTGGCTATCAGGTAGTAGTTGATCGCGATGAAAATATCATTAAGGAGGTTGATGCACCTTTAATTTCTGCACTAACTGTTAGCATAGGCAGCTTAGAGAAGGAGGTTCATCGCCTCGGGGGATTGTTTATTCCTGCTCATATTAACAAGACAAAGTTCAGCATTATAAGCCAGCTGGGCTTTATTCCAGCTGATTTACCAATCGATGGAGTAGAAATTTCTAAACATACGAGCAAAAAGGAGTTCTTAGGAAGAAACGGTTACCTTAAAAAATATCCTTTTTTGCAAAATTCAGATGCTCACTTTGTTCAAGGTATCGGAGAAGTTTATACATCTTTAATGGTTGAGGAACCTTCCTTTGATGAACTTAAGCTTGCATTAAAAGGAGCGGGAGGTCGCTCCGTAATGGTTGACTAGCGTATGAAAGATATAGCACTACATATTCTTGACATTGCCCAAAACTCCATTCGTGCAAGAGCTACACTTGTGGAGATATCCATTGTGGAGGATATCTTGTTGGACCTATTTTCCATTACCATAAAAGACAACGGTAGCGGTATCTCTTCAAATATTTTAGAGCACGTAACCGACCCTTTTTATACCTCTCGTACAACCAGAAAGGTTGGTTTAGGGCTCTCGTTGCTCAAGCAAAATGCAGAGAGGTGTGAGGGTTCATTTACCATAAATTCAGCGGTTAACGTTGGCACGATTGTGGTTGCTACTTTTAAGCATAGCCATATTGATAGGCCAGTTCTGGGTGACATTGCCGGCGTAGTAGTTATTCTAGTTACCTCAAATCCGGAAATGGATTTTGTGTATAGCCATCGATACAATCAACAAAGCTATGTTTTTAGTACAGTTGAGGTGAGAGAGGTACTGGAGGGTGTTCCGCTAAGTGATTTATCGGTAAGTCGCTTCCTGAAGGAGATGATTAAAGAGAATTTAGAAGCAATTAAAATAGGCGTGTAGGTTATAAAACATGATTTTTTTGCAAGCTAATGTGAAATCGTTAACATAACTTTGCAAGAAATTTAGGCTACCATAAATACGTTAAATAAGGAGAAACTAGTATGGCACAAATTAAATCGTTGGCCGATTTGAAAAAACTACAGGCTGGCATGCTATCGAAGATGGAACTTAGGGAAAAGTCAAATAATCCTGAGAACCGCATTCAAATTAAGGTGGCAATGGCAACTTGTGGCATTGCATCCGGGGCAAAAACCGTAATGGACTTCTTCATCGACCAGTTGGAAAAGCGTGGTATCGATGCAGTTGTAACGCAAACTGGCTGTATGGGCTATTGCTACGCAGAACCAACAATTGAGGTAAAACGACCGGGTGAAGAGCCTGTTGTTTATGGTTTTGTTGACACTAAGAAAGCCGATGAGATTATTGAAAAATTCATTAAGACAGGCGAACTGGTTGATGGAATAATCCCCGTTAACTACGAAAAAATAGACTAACCCCAAGGAGGATCTCGTAATGACAAAATATAAAATGCATCTTCTTGTTTGCGGCGGAACTGGATGTCGTGCCTCAGCAAGCGATTTAATTGTTGAAAACCTAAAGAAGGAGCTCGAGGTAAAGGGCCTTCAGAATGAGGTTCAGGTTGTAATGACCGGATGTTTTGGCTTTTGTGAGAAGGGCCCCATTGTTAAGGTAATGCCCGATAATACTTTCTATACGCAGGTAACCCCAAATGACGCTGCCGACATTGTTGCTGAACATGTAATTAAAGGGCGTAAAGTTACTCGACTTTTATATACAGACCCTAATGCAAATGAGCAAGTTAGCGATTCTAAGCACATGGGATTTTACAAAAAGCAAATACGTGTCGCCCTGCGCAACTGTGGATTTATCAACCCCGAAAATATTGACGAGTACATTGCTCGTGAAGGATATATGGCCATAGGTAAGGCGCTTACCGAAATGACACCTCAGGAGGTAATAGACCAGATTAAGAAATCGGGTTTACGCGGTCGTGGGGGTGGAGGTTTTCCTACCGGAATCAAGTGGGAAATCGCCAGCAAGAATAGCGCTGACCAAAAGTATGTTGTTTGCAATGCTGATGAGGGAGACCCTGGTGCTTTTATGGACCGTTCGGTTCTAGAGGGGGATCCACATTCCGTTATTGAAGCGATGGCTGTTTGTGGTTACTGTATTGGTGCCACAAAGGGATTGGTTTATATCAGAGCTGAATACCCATTGGCTATTACTAGATTGAAAATAGCAATACAACAGGCTCGTGAGTATGGCTTGTTGGGTAA
>DATKTT010000265.1:0-6797 GCA_035530955.1 Williamwhitmania sp.
ACCTCATTCGGAATGGGTAATATGGAGATTGCGGCTGAGGCCGACATCTTTTCCTCTGGTGGATGTACACCGCCTTTTGAAAATGTTTTCAACACGGTTTAGGCTATTTAAGTTTTACCAAAATTAACTACCTGAAACTTCGCCCTCTGCAACTTCCACCTTCTTTCGAGGAGGGAAGTTGAACTCAAGAATGGCATTGGTTGGGCACTCCGCCACGCACTTGCGGCAAAGGGTGCACTTCTGTGCATCGATATAGGCAAGGTTATTTTGCATTGTAATGGCGTCAAAGGCGCAAACCTTTACGCACTTTCCACAACCAATGCAGGACACCTGACAAGCCTTTCGCGAGATGGCTCCCTTATCCATGCTCACGCACGATACAAAGATTTTTCTATCCTTAGGTCTCTTCTTCCTTAGCTCAATAATGTTCTTCGGACAAGCAGTAACGCAAGCACCACAGGCCGTACACTTATCGTCGATTACCTCCGGCAACTTCGTATTAGGGTTGATGAAAATAGCATCGAAATTGCAAACCGAAACGCAATCGCCGTAGCCGAGGCAACCATACTGGCAGCCCGTATCGCCCGAATAGAGGGAGGTGGAGACTGCACACGAGGTGGCACCATCGTATAAATTGGTTTGCTTGCGATGATCAGGCGAACCCTGGCAGCGTATTACGGCTACCTGCGGATCCTTAGCTGCAACTGCCTTGCCCAAATATTGGGCAACGCTTGCCATGGTATCGTTACCTCCCACAGGGCAGAATAGTGCTGAGAGGTCCTCCGCCTTCACCAAAGCATCAGCCAAACCACGGCAGCCGGGATAGCCACAACCACCACAGTTCGCACCGGGCAGCATTACTTCAACATCGTCGATACGAGGATCTTCAAAAACCTTAAACTTCTGGGCAACAAAGTACAGCACAATGGCTGATACTATTCCCAGCAAACTCAAAGTAATTACTGTAAATAGGATAGTAGAACTCATTGTATATGGGGATTTCTAATCAATCTTTTCAACAATAAACACAAACTTTTCTTCAAGTTTTTTCCGAAAAAGCCTTAGGATAAGATAGTAAATACCCACGGCTCCAACTGAAAAAAGCCCAGCTTCAACCTCGTTACCAAGAACTTGAACTGTAGAAATAAGAACACCTAAAAGGATAATCAAAGGGAAAACGTAGCCCAAGGTAACCGCTCTCATGCCTTGCGACTGTTTCAATATTACCCGAACTTGATCGTTAAGGTTTAAAGCAAGATCCTTATTTTCAACCACAAGATCCTTCTCAACCGCATCGCCCATGGCGCATACCGATTTTGCCTGACAAGAGCCACATCCAGCAACACCATCAATAGCAATGCGAACGCTGTTGTGGGTTACCTCCACCACCCGGCCAAGGTGCTCAAACGTTTTTCCCGAAGTTGTAACCATTTGAACAATTGGAAATTTTGACAACAAAAATAAATTTCTTTGGATTAGCTTTTCCCTAAAACAGGTGCCGTTATAGGCTTACTATCTAATTTATCATGAGTATAAATAAACAAAACAGGACAACCACAAGATAATCAGCAAATCCCCAAGCGAAAAGCGTAGCGCAATAAAAGACATTTCACTTTTTGTTATTTCAATAACAGTCATCAAAAAAATCAAACTGGTCAAAACGGGATACTCATTAATCAAACCAATCTATCAGTTTTGTAATGAATAGCGTTTCTTTGCATGTATCATACAAGCAATTAATGGCAATAAAAACCGTCCTCCTCCTTTTCATCATCACCATTCTTGGCCAACTATCGGCGTTCGCGCTCTATCACAATGGTAATATGGAGTTAATCATTGAACCAAAGGCAGAACAAGCCAACATGGAGCAACCCATAGCTGTAAGGGTGTACAATGGTTACGAACTGGTGGATAGCAAAACTACCTTAGCGAATAAGCCAGTTACTATTATTCTAGACCTTTACTGTAACTACATTGTCTCCATTGAGCAAAATGGAGTGTTAATTAAAAAGTATAAGATTAGCACCGAAGTGCCACCAAAAGAAATACATGACTGGAAAATGACACTCTCAATACCGATCTACAAAAATGGTAGCAACCAGCAACTAGCCGTTGTGGAGTTACCACCAGCAACTATTAACTATAATTCAAATAATCGGCAGTTCACCTGCACCGAGCCCATGCACCCTATGGCAGACCAAATTATGGTTGACACGCTGGAACATAATGACAGTAATATCCAGCGCTTAAATCAACAGTAATAATTAATCTTTCTCCAGAACTTTTGAGGATAGCGGGAAGCGCAAATTCTGCATCTTGATTATCCTGCCCTTTATAGTGCCAACCTTTACTGGGGATTCAATGTAAATAGGAATCTTGTTGTCATCGTCGGTTATCCAAAGCGTAAGTTCCTCCTTACCCGAAAACACCGTTCCTTTTACCAAACCTACACCAAACTTCATACAGCGAAACCGCCCCAGCCCTTTAACATCGATCTCCTCCTTGCCTAGGAAACGATACATAACCGTATAAAGTTGGTCATCCAACGCAAGGGAGACAGTGAAACGCTGGTTGATTTTTGCCTCAGAATAATCAATATTCCTGCTATAGTAAAGAATGCTCACAAGATCGATGGAGCATGGAAGAATTTGGAGCGTGTCGATCTCCTCTGGGTGGTTTTTTCGCTTGATATAAGCGTAAATGCGGTCTGCAGACCAATCGAAATTGTAGATATTATTAATGGTTTATCCTCCTTCGTCTACCTCACGATTGAAATAGATTGGTCGCAATGATTTTGGTTCAACCCAGGACTCATATAAATCTCTAACCTTAAAAAATTTGTCGTAGAAAGAGTAGGTTTTCCCTTCCGCTTTAAAATGGACAGCAGGACTCCCATGAAAATCAACATCTTGAGCAGTGAAAACCACCTCTCCAACATCGGTCCATATGAAGAGCAGAGAGTAGCTCATGGCATAGGTAAGCTGCTCACCAGATTTAAAAGCACTCTGCGAAAATCTATGTTCAACACAGGTGTTTTTTGGTGGCACCTTTTTAGCAGAATCTTGCGAACGGCCAACTAAGGATATGAGTAAAAAGCTCAAGAATAATGGAATACAGCGAAATTTCATGGCTAACTTATTTTGCTAAAATCATAATTATTATGAACCTTAAAGCGCTGCAATTCGGTCCTTAATATACTATTTTTTGGTAAATCAAGCAAAGGGTCCTCCTGCAGGAGGTCCGTTGCAACATTCCGAGCCCAGCTGAGCAGCTGTCCATCCTTGGCAATATTGGCAATTTTGAGGTCGAAGGCCATACCGCTCTGCATGGTTCCTTCCATGTCACCGGGCCCCCTTAAAGCAAGGTCAACCTCGGCAATTTCAAAACCATCATTGGTGTTTACCATAGTGCTAATCCGCTTGCGCGAATCGGATGAAAGTTTTGTGCCAGTCATAAGTATGCAGTATGATTGGTCGGCACCACGCCCTACCCTACCCCTTAGCTGATGCAGCTGTGAAAGCCCAAAACGCTCAGCACTCTCAATAATCATTACCGAGGCATTGGGCACATTAACACCCACTTCAATTACTGTGGTTGCCACCATAATATGCGCTTTGCCCGATGCAAAAAGATTCATGGAAAAATCCTTCTCCTCCGATTTCATCTGCCCATGCACCACCACAACCACGTAGTTCGGTGGTGGAAACTCCTGCACCATTCCTTCGTATCCATCCTGCAAATCTTTGTAGTCCATCTTCTCCGACTCTTTTATAAGAGGATAAACCACGTATACCTGCCGACCCTGTCTCACCTGCTCACGAATAAAGCCAAACATCTTTAATCGCTTATTGTCGTAGTAGTGTACAGTATTAATTGGTTTCCGTCCAGGAGGCAGCTCGTCAATCACCGATACCTCCAAGTCGCCATATACCGTCATGGCTAAGGTGCGTGGAATTGGTGTAGCGGTCATTACCAGGATGTGCGGTGGGTTGGTATTCTTCTGCCAGAGCTTAGCACGTTGCGCAACACCAAAGCGCTGCTGCTCATCAATAATCACTAGCCCTAAGTCGCGGAACTGCACTGTATCCTCGAGCAACGCGTGCGTACCAATTAAGATATCGATGGCGCCCTTCTCAAGCTCTGCAAACAACTTTTTGCGTTCCGATTTTTTTGTTGAGCCCGTTAAGAGGGCAACAGACACATCAAGTCCCTCCAAAAAGGAGGAGATTGTTTGAAAATGTTGCGTTGCCAGAATTTCAGTGGGTGCCATTATGCTGGCCTGATATCCGTTGTCGTTGGCTAGAAGCATGGACATGAGTCCAACCAGCGTCTTACCACTTCCCACGTCACCCTGAAGCAGCCGATTCATTTGCCTACCCGAACCAAGGTCGCGCCGAATTTCTCGCAGCACTCTTTTTTGCGCTTCTGTGAGGGGAAATGGCAATTTCTTATTGTAAAAAGAGTTGAAATGGTCGCCCACTTTCGAAAACACATGACCATTTACTTGGCGGGTGCGATAATTTTTCTGAGTTAGCAGGTTAAGCTGGATAAAGAACAACTCTTCATACTTCAACCTAGTTTGAGCCTTGCGCAGCTCCTCCATTCCAGACGGAAAGTGTATATACTGCAATGCTTCTTTTAGGGGCATCAACTTCAGCTGCTGAAGAAGATGAGGGGGCAGGCTCTCCTGAACCTTGTCCACAACTATTCTGTGAAGGTTTTCTTGCAGCTTAAGAATCGCCTTTGAATTTAGAAACGACGACTTCAACTTCTCGGTGGTGTTGTAGTAGGCCTGCAATCCACCGCCAATTGTTCCATCGCTCTTAAGCCCATCCTCCACGTCCGGATGAACAAAGTTCACCTTCCCATTGAACATGCTAGGTTTGCCGAACACCACATAGGGAACATTTACCTTCAACTTGGGCTGAATCCACTTTATTCCCTTAAACCAAACCAGCTCAGCCACACTCCTACCATCGGTGAAGGAAGCCACAAGCCTCTTGCCGCGTCCCTCGCCCACAAAAGAAAATCCAACAATTTTCCCTCGAATTTGCACATACGACTGGTCATCGAAGATTTCGGCAATAGCGTAAAACTTAGATCGGTCGATATACTTAAACGGAAAGTAGTAGAGGAGGTCACGAAAGGTGGCCAACTGGAGTTCCTTGTTCAATAACTCAGCCCGTTTGGGCCCAACTCCTGGCAGAAATTTTAACTCTGTATCAAAAAATTTATCCACCTAGCAAAAATAGTGGGATTTTTTTACTGTGAAATAGCTTGGCACTGCTATTTAGCAATCAGCCACTGTAGGCAATAAGTTCATTTCATTGCTTAACTTTGCAACAAAATACAGTAGCATGAGGCGAAGGAGAGGTCCTATTAAACTTTTGAGGAAGTACATTGTCTATAAATTAATTGCAAAGCACCGTAAAGGATTTGGCGTTCATTCTCCATTCACCTTTACTCTGCTTAACAAAACGTTACGTGAAAATGTACCGTCGGAGATAAAGGCATTAGCCCGCAACTACAGGAGAGGGTTTTTAAGCAGTAAGGCAACATTGCCACGCAGCATTCTTGGGGCTGGTGCGTTGTTATCGAGCGGAGAGCAAAAAAATGTTTTGGTAAGCCAAATAATGCAGTCTTCTGCTATTTCTTCCCGATACGGTGAATTGCTCTACCTGCTATCGAAGCATTTTGGGGCGGACGATATTTTGGAGTTGGGTACCGGGCTGGGAATGTCCACCTTCTACCTCGCCACAGGCTCGCCAAGCAGCGTGCTAGTTTCGGTTGAAGGCCACATGCCATACGCGCGTCTTGCAGAGCAGGAACTTGACAACGCCGATGCGGTCAATGTGGAAATAATTACAGCCTCATTCAAGGAGGCTTTGGATAAATTAAAAAAAGAGAGGAAGCGGTTTGGGCTATTTTATATTGATGGAGATCACACGCTTGAGGCAACGCTTAGTAACTTTAATCGCTGTGCCGAAATTTCCACCCAAAACGCTATCTTTATATTCGATGATATTCACTGGAGCGATGAAATGGATGCGGCTTGGGAGGCTATTAAGCAACAAGACCAATGCCGGATATCCATGGATCTTTTCCGAATGGGTATTGTGTTCATGAACAAGAAGTTTCAAAAACAAAACTATATTGTACGATACTAAATTCAAGGGTTATGGCAGTAAGGAATCTTATTACGATTGAAGGAATCACCAAATATTACAAGGTAGGAACCCAGGTGGTTAAGGCACTAAACGGGGTTAGCCTGTCCATGTCATCCAATGAATATGTTGCAATTATGGGACCGTCGGGTTCGGGTAAATCAACCCTGATGAACATTCTTGGATGCCTTGATACCCCCACCGCCGGAACATACATTCTAAACAATACCGACGTAAGTAAGATGTCGGACGACCAGCTGGCCGATATACGAAACAAGGAGATTGGCTTTGTTTTTCAAACCTTCAACCTGCTTGCCCGTTACTCCTCCCTTGAGAATGTAATGTTGCCACTCATTTATGCTGGTATTCCTAAAGCTGAAAGGGAAAAGAAAGCAGAAGTTACCCTCACCAATGTTGGCCTAGCCGACCGCATGGACCACAAGCCCAACGAGCTGTCAGGAGGTCAACGTCAAAGGGTTGCCGTTGCACGAGCATTGGTAAATAATCCATCCATAATTCTGGCTGACGAACCTACTGGAAACCTCGACACCAAAACGTCCATCGACATAATGAATCTCTTTGAGGATATCTACAACCTTGGGAACACCATTATCTTGGTAACCCACGAGGAGG
>DATKTT010000266.1:0-2715 GCA_035530955.1 Williamwhitmania sp.
AGTTAATTTGGTATAATATGCAATTTAAAACTCAATACCTATAAGCAGAATATCGTCAATTTGCTTGAGGTCTCCTTTATACTCTTCAAAGTCTTGGGCAAACAATGTGCTGTACTCCGGCATGGGCAATGCCGGATTTGCAACCAATGCTTCTCGAATGCGTACTGCCGAGTATTTCTTTTTCTCTAGCCCACCAATTTGGTCTGGAAGACCATCGGAGAAGAAGAATACCCTGTCACCCTTTTGGATTTTAATGGTGTAGTTGGTGAAGGGTGTTTCAGGTTTATTCCGGTGAGGAATACCGCCAATAGCCTTGCGATCGCCTTTGAACTCCTCAAGTTCGCCGTTGCGAAGCAGATAAAGAGGTCGGTGTGCCCCAGAATACTGCAACTCCTTTTTCTTAAGATTGATTTTACACAGCGCAATATCCATTCCATCTCTCGCATCCGCGTCTGCCCGATCCTGCTTTAGCGTGCTGCGAACTCCAAAGTGGAGCTTGTTTAGGATCTCTCCAGCAGTATAATCTTTGTCGTGGTCAACCACGTTGTTCAGGGTAAAGTATCCGATGAACGAAAGCAATGCCCCAGGAACACCATGGCCGGTACAGTCAACGGCTGCAATGTAAATGTTGTCTTCCTTGAGAAAGAACCAGGGGAAGTCGCCGCTAACCACGTCGCGCGGTTTGTAAAAAACGAAGGAGTTTGGAAGACTTTTGCGGATGAGTCGGTTGTCTGGCAAAATTGAACTCTGAATACGCTGTGCGTAATTTATGCTCTCCGTTAGCTTTCGGTTCTTGTCCTGAACTTCAAGCTCAATACGCTTGGCCTCTGTAATGTCGTGACTTACAAAGAGAATAGTTTCCAGCTCATTCTCGTTGAATTCTGGTATGGCGACAATATGCATTATGGTTTCCCCAAGCTTGGACCCAAAGGTAATTTCCCCTTCAATCTTCTCTTTGCTTAGCTTTATGCCCTTGATGGAATCTTTGAAAAACTCAGCCAGTGGCTCGGCAAAGTTTACAGAGGAAAGTGTCTGGTTTATAAGATCCTTCGCTGCAATACCTAGGTAGTTTTCCACCATTGGGTTGGCATAGAAAAACTGACCCATGGTGTTGATGCGGATAATCATGTCGGGGGAGTTCTCCGATAGTGCCTGCATCTTGCTGCGCATGCGCTCCTCTTTTTCTGCCCTTTTTCGCTCGGTAATATCCTGTGAGTTAACAATTATTCCATGAATTGCAGAGTCGGTAAGTAGGTTTCGCCCAGTAGCCTCGAGGAAGATTTTCTCCCCATCCTTTTTCATGAAAGTGTACTGGATGGTAAGCGATTCCTTTGAGTTTTCCAGCAATTTTTTGAAGAACTCGCCAATAGTTTGTTCGCCCCTTCGAGTAAGTCGGTCCATATCCTTCCCGCTCATCATCTCGGTGGGGCTATAGCCTAGGATTTTAGTTACAGATGGGCTGATGTAGGTTAACTTTAAATCCTTACTGTATATGGAGATGATTTCTGAAGCATTTTCGAGCAAGCTGTGCAGCCGCTTTTGCGCATTTTCTACCTCTTGGATCTTCGCTTCCAACTTGAAATTTGACTTTTCCAACTCGTCGTGGGTAGCCCTCATCTCCTCTGCGTTTTGTCGAAGTTCCTCTTCGTTTTCACGCAGCTCCTCTGTCATCTGCTGGGCCTCTTGAAGCAGTTTTTCCGTCTTGTGGTTGATGCTCAAGTTGAAAATCGTTCGCGCAATTATTTCTCCAAGCTCTCGTAAAAAGCGAATTGTGAGTTCGGAAATTTCCGGCTCAACGGAGGCGAATTCCAGCACACCTTGTAGCTTTTCATCAGTAATTAGGGGAACTAGCAGTATGCTTTGTGGCTTTTGTTCTCCAAGTATGCCGCTTGTAATGGTGGTGTAGTAGTCAGGGATCTCATTACGGTATATGATGTCGCGTTCGTAGGCGCACTGCCCAATAAGTCCTTCACCAACCTTAAATTCTTGCTGGAGGTATTTTTTGCGATTATAGGCATAGGTAGCCAAGTTTACCAATACATTGCGCTCCTCATCGTAAATGTAAAGTGCCCCTTGGATTACATTGATATACTTAATAAGCCTTACTAGCACATCGTAAGAGAGCTCATTAATATTGTTGTGCAGGCGAAGTATGTTGGAAATTTGATCCTTGCCGTCTGATATCCAGCTAAGCTCTGATTCTTTTTTATTATTCTCAATGAGGTTATCGCGCATTACAATGAGCGACTTCCCCAAGATATCGTTTTCGTTGGTGATGTCAAGTACCGCGTTGTAGTCGCCCTCCCCAATCTGCTTGGCAAAAAGGGCATTTTTATTTATGTTCTCATCCTTTTCGTTGAGATCGTGTTCTATCTCGCTGAATTTGAGGTAGTGGCGTTTAAGAATAAGATAGGTGGTGATTGCAACAATAAATGGAATGGCATCGAGAAACCAGAGAGTTGGATTGTTTTCGTGAATGCGACCAAGACCACTGAAGTTTGCCGGATTTCCTGTTCTGGAAAAATCGATTATCCAGGCAGCAACAGGAAATAGTAAACCCGTTGTTGCAGCAACAACCACTCTTTTTTTAACTGTATCGGATACTTGCCACATAGTGTAGCTCTTTTCTTAGTTTACTTTTTTTTCAAAAAATTATGAAGACTTTCACCAAGAATAGGCGATATATCGGTAAAAAGTTTCACGGTTTCTTCACTA
>DATKTT010000267.1:0-4115 GCA_035530955.1 Williamwhitmania sp.
CAGCGTTGACTTGCTATTTTTAGATATTCAAATGCCCGGACTTACTGGACTTGAGTTTTCTAGGGCCATACAAAATGGGCCGCGGGTTATTTTCACTACTGCCTACGGTCAGTATGCCCTAGAGGGATTCCGCGTTGATGCACTCGACTACCTTGTAAAGCCATTCAACTATGAGGAGTTCTTGAAGGCAGCGAATAAGGCACTTACTTGGTTTACCATGGTGGAGCGAGGAAACGAACAAGTGGTGGTGGAAACGCCAAAATCACTGCTAGTGAAGTCAGAATATCGCTTAGTGCGAGTAGATCTTGATGATATTCAGTATGTTGAAGGCTTAAAGGATTACGTTCAAATTTTTTTGGTCAGTGGCAGCAAACCTGTAGTTTCTCAGATCAGCTTAAAGAGTTTGGAGGAGAAGTTACCTAAAGGAAAGTTTTATCGAGTTCACCGATCTTTCATTGTAAGTATCGATAAAATTGTAACCATAGAGCGAAGTAGGATTGTGTTTGGCAAAACATACATACCTATCTCTGATGCTGTGAAGGAGGAGTTTTTTGCTCTAATTGAAAAAAGATTTCTTCGCTAAAATCTTTTTTACATTCACTGTTAGTCGGGTATTTGTAATTGATGATTCGCAATAATTTGGTTTTTCACCTTCTGGCACCAAATCATTGATGGCTATGGATTTACCTTATTTCTTATTTATTTTTTTTGAATAGAAGTGATCTGTTATTCCTGAGGTTTCTTAAGCATACCATTTCGAACAATCTTTTTAGTCTCAAACTGACAATTGTTACAACACACAAGCATCTTGTCCATTATTCCCAAATGCATTTAACTTTTAATAAACCTCCATACGCATGTTAAAAAAACACGCCTTGTTACTCTTTCTTTTTCTTATTCTCATGGTGCGTGTTTCTGCCCAAGGAAAGGCTACTGTCAGCGGAACAATAAAGGACCGTGCTACCGGCGAAACGCTAATTGGCGTTAATATCTCAATTCAAGGCTTATCGGGTATAGGGGTTATTAGCAATGAGTATGGTTTTTATTCCCTAACCCTTCCATCAGGTAGATACAATCTTTACTTCAGCTATGTGGGTTACAAAACTGATACCGTGGCTGTAAATTTGTCTGCCAGCCAAATGGTAAATGTGAGTTTAGTTTCAGGTTCGAAGCAGCTGCAGGAAATTGTGGTTTCGGCAGTTCGAAAGAATGAAAACATTAGAAGTGCACAAAGCGGCATTGAGCGAATCGACCCCAAGGAGGTAAGCAACATTCCTGTACTATTTGGGGAGAAGGATATTGTGAAAACTTTTCAGCTTCTTCCTGGTGTTCAGAGTGCGAGTGAGGGTAGCAGTGGCTTCTATGTGCGCGGTGGTTCCTCCGATCAAAATCTAATATTGCTCGATGAGGCTCCAGTTTATAACGCTTCACACCTACTTGGCTTTTTCTCCACCTTTAATTCTGATGCAGTGAAGGATGCTGTGCTATACAAAGGCACTCAACCTGCACAGTATGGTGGCCGATTGGCTTCGGTTCTCGATATTAAAATGAATGATGGAAACGACAAGCACTATTCTGTAGGTGGAGGCATTGGCCTTGTTTCGTCAAAACTCAATATTGAGGGGCCAATCATTAAAAATAGAGCATCATTTCTAATCACTGCCAGGCGAACCTATGCCGACCTATTTCTGAAACTTTCCAACAAATCGAGCTTGAGAAATAGCAAACTCTATTTTTACGATTTGAATGCAAAGCTGAACTTTAAGATTTCAGATAAGGATCGGCTCTACTTTTCTGGCTACCTAGGCCGTGACGTGCTGGGAGTGAACAACACTTTTGGTATCGATTGGGGTAACTATACTGCAACACTTCGGTGGAATCACATTATGAATGATAAGTTTTTTTCAAATACATCTTTACTTACAAGCAAATACGACTACAGAGTTAGAATAACCAATAGCACTCAAGATATTACCTTACTGTCGAGTATAAAGGATTATAATCTCAAGCAGGAGTTTTCCTACTTTGCTAGTCCTTCACTTACAATCAAGACTGGCTTCAACAGTATTTACCATACCATAGTTCCTGGTAAGCTTGAAGCTTCTTCATCGTCATCGGTAAAGGATAATAGTTTGCAAGACCGTTACTCCTTGGAGAACGCGCTATTTTTAACAGGCGATTGGAAAATTTCATCTCGGCTCAATTTAAATGGTGGGCTTCGGGCTACCGGTTTCTCAATTCTTGGAAGCGGTGACTTTTATACTCTTGACGCCAATAGAAATATTTTAGATACCACCAGCTATAAAAGCGGTCAGATGGTAAAAACTTACTTTAATTTGGAGCCGCGGTTTACCGCAAGCTACACGTTTACGCCATCAACCTCAATAAAGGCTTCCGTTACTAGAAATGTGCAAAATCTGCACCTGCTTTCAAACTCAACTTCCACAAATCCTACCGATAAGTGGGTGGCTAGCGACAATATTATTAAGCCGGAGATTTCTGATCAGGTCTCATTTGGGGTGTTTAAGAACTTTGCCGAGAACCAGTATGAGGTTAGCGTGGAGACCTACTACAAGCGAATGCAGAATCAAATAGACTACATCGATGGGGCAGATCTACAAAGTAGCAATAATGCCATAGAAACCGAACTTCTTTTTGGAAGGGGTAGGGCATACGGAGTTGAGTTTCTAGCCAAGAAGAAGTATGGTCGTTTCACCGGATGGGTTGGATATACGCTTTCGCGAACGGAGAAGCAAATTAACGGTATTAATTCTGATAAGTGGTACCCGGCAACGCAGGATAGGACCCATGATGTATCGGTTGTGCTGATGTTTAACGCATCGGCACGCTGGAGTTTTTCCGCAACCTGGGTTTACTTTACTGGTAATGCGGTATCGTTTCCAAGTGGAAAATACTATATCAACAATCAGGTTGTGTTTTACTACACAGAAAGGAATGGATATCGCATGCCAGCATACCATCGCCTCGATTTGGGAGCTACCTGGAAGTTGCGGGATACAAAGACATACTCTTCTGAATTAGCATTTAGCTTATACAACGCTTATGGCCGCGAAAATGCTTATTCTATAAACTTTCAGCAGAGCGATACTGATCCAGAAAAAACTGTAGCAGTTCAAACAACCCTCTTTAGGTTTGTACCGTCTATCTCCTGGAACTTTAAGTTTAAGTAGAAATCAATTTGCAGCGAAAACATATTTGCTTAGGACATGAAAAATAATATCTACATAATACTTATTTCCCTCTTGACGCTTACTTCTTGCGAAAAGGTTATAAACGTTAATCTCAACGACTCTTCACCGCAATATGTCATTGAAGCTACGGTTACAAATACTGGAGCCCCAGCACGGGTAAAGATTACGCGTTCGGTAAATTTTGACCAGAACAATAGCTTTCCGGGAGTTGACGGAGCAATAGTTCATATTACCGATGGCGATGGGCGTATCTATCATTTATTGGAGGTTGCTCCTGGCGACTATCAGCAGGATACCCTCATTGGCATTGAAGGCATGACCTATAACCTTGAGATAGATGTTAACGGACATGTTTTCACATCAGCCTCCACCATGCCACAAATGGTTCAACTTGACAGTTTAGTTTTTCAAAATTCGGCAGGTTTTCAAAAAAGAATAGTTCCTCAGGTAGTTTTCAACGATCCACCCAACGTGGTAAACTATTACAATTTTGTGGTTCAGATAAATGGTGTGTACGACAAGAATATTATTGCACTTAACGATAACCTAAGCGATGGTTTAACTATACATCGTTCGTTGCGTACCGATACTGACATCGCCGCTGGAGATATGGTTACTGTAGAGTTGCAATGCATAAATACTGGGGCTTACACATTCTTTAGTAGCCTTGATAAGGTTTCCGGCGGAGGCATGAGTGGAGGAACACCGGGAAATCCCATTACTAATATAGTTGGTGGAGCATTGGGCTACTTCAGCGCCTATACTTCGGATGTTAAAAGTGCAATTGCACCTAAATTGTAGGCTTTAATAAAAGATAGGCGTTACCAGTATGGTTCAGCCTATCAAATTTTTATCTGCTTTTTTTTCTGGGTATTTAGGTCTCCAATGGCTCTTTTGCCCTTC
>DATKTT010000268.1:0-13226 GCA_035530955.1 Williamwhitmania sp.
TTTTTTCTACCTTTGGAATAAATAAGGAAGTGAACTGTCCGAAAAAATCGGACAGCTGTATTAAAATGATTTGAATATGACAAAAGAAACCGCCATAAAATTATTCGAACAAAAGCAAATACGCTCAGTCTGGAAAGAAGAAGATGAGCAATGGTATTTTTCAATAATTGATGTAATTGAGGTTTTAACAGCAACCGAGATTTATAACCATTCTGATAAGCAAAGCCTAAAATAGTTAGGTCGCCGTTTGATGGTCTATGAATTAATTGTAGATTTGGGTAGGATACGGTTTGAACAGATATCTAACCGAGTTAGATCCAATACAAAAAGGACAACAAGCAAAGAATATTATACCAAATAATGATGGAAAAGGATGAATTAAATGTCAAAAAACTAATAATAATTGCATTAAGTTTAAGTTTAATTCTTAATCTGGGATTTGCATTATATTTTTTTCAATTTCTAAGTAAATCATCTGAATTTGCAAGTGCGTTATTATCACTATCCGCCAAAATTGAGATAGTATTCATATCTCTGCTTTTATCAGGAATTTATACTTTAATTATTTACCTTCTATTTTTCAAATTTAAGGATATTATAATTGTAATAGTTGTACTGGCGCTAATTCCTACTATGTTTTTAAATTACAGTATAAACTCTTCAATTGCCTGTCCTGACTCTTTAGCATCAAATGGGAATATGAGGAATATAAGAAAAGTAATCAAGGAGAATAAAAAGAATACTGAAGGAATATTCAAAAGTGCTGAACTATTTATGCCAGATGTCAAAACTGTTTCTCAAGATAAGAACAAAATTGTCCAAGGAATTAGAAAATTATTGTCTTTTGACACACAATCATCCGAATTAAATAAAATTATTGATTCTACTAAAATATCACAAATTAATGAGTTGTTTGGAATGAATTATAGTGATCCAAATAAATTAACATTTAAAACAATTAGCAATTCGCTGGAATGTATATTTACTTGTTACTCACCAAATTATAAACATTTTATTGCTATTTTAACATATGAGGAAGACCACACTCCACTTCAATTAGATTATTATAATGGGTTGGTTCTGTTTTGTGAAAAGAAAAATAAAAAAATCTTTGTTTACTCATATACCCACCCTGTTTCGCAGTGGAATAAATATACAAAAGATGCATTCTTCTATGAAGTTATTTCGAGTCATTTTTATTGTATGGGCGATTACACATTAGATGGGTATGGTTTTAAAGGACATCTGCACCCATTTAAAAAATTGTTTTGGCAATCAAAATATTTTTTCGATACTATTAAGATAAATAATGAGTATTATTTTCGTTATCAAACTACACTAAAATATAATAATCTTTCTTCAAAAAATGAGTATGCAAAACGAGGAGTATATATAATAGAATGATCTTAATGAAAAAAGTGCAGGTTGCATAAGGAATAGACCTCTACTTGAGCAGAACCTACAAAAGGCCGGTAAATCAGTGCTGTCCGTTTGCAACAAGCCGCTGCCATGGAAGGCAGGCTAAACACTTAACAATAATAGCGAATAGCTGCGGCCAACCCCAAATAGCATAGCGTTAGCCAAGTCCCGCCAGTGGATGTGCAGGCCACAACTTTTTAAAAATCTAGTAATTAACACTATTTACGGGAAGGATTACAAAACAATGCGTAATTTTACCTTTCTTAAGTGTCACTCGTGCCAAGAGGTCTTCTCTTCGTTTAAATTCTTACCATAAATAGGAAAACCTATGAAAACAAACAAAAAGATAATCATCAGCATTGCCGCCATTTTAGTGGTTTTCTACCTGCTAACCCTCTTCTTAAATTACTATGGCGACTGGCTCTGGTTCAACAACATGCACTACGGGTTGGTTTTCGCAACCATGCTTACTGCACAGGCTACCTCCTTTATGGTGTTCTTCCTTGTCTTTATCCTATTTTTCAGCCTGAACATCCGCCGGGCATATAAAAATGGCACTGCCAGCCGCAACAACCAGCTCCTGCGCGAAGATGATCCACGCATCCTTATTCAACCCTACTATAATGGTAAAGCAGCCTTCTGGCTTTGGGGAATAGTTACACTGTTCTTCGGCATCATCATGAGCTCTTCGGCCGTGAGCCACTGGAACGATTTTTTACAGTTCATCCAAGCCTCTTCCTTTGGCATTAAAGACCCTATTTTTGGCAAAGACGCCGGGTTCTATGTATTTAAACTTCCGGTTTACCAGTTCATGGTGAGCCAGTATCTCTACTTAATCGTACTTACAACTATTGGTGTGCTGGTTTCCTATTATCTGGACAGCGCCATTAGCCTTACCGGCAACAAACTCAATATCTCCTCCCGGGTAAAAGGTCATCTTATCAGGCTGGCTGGTCTATTTATGCTGGGCATTTCAGCATCCAATTTCCTGAAGATTTACGAGAACTTATACTCCTCGCAGGGGCCGGCTTACGGACCTTCCTACGTAACTATACATGCACAAATACCCGCAGACTGGGCTTTTTTCGTTATGAGCTTGGTAATTACCATCCTTCTGTTTTTAATGCCACTCATAAAAAAATACAAAATCCTGCTTTATGCCGCTGGTGTCTGGCTGCTCATACTAGTGGGCTTTGTATGGATCTATCCCGGTATAGTGGAGCAGTATGAGGTGAAACCCACCGAGTTGAGCAAAGAAACCCCATACATCCTGAATAATATCCAATTTACAAGAGAAGCGTACGGCCTCAACAAAGTGAAGGTTAAACCTTTTCCGGTAGATCAGTCGCTCACCTACGCCGACATCAAGGAAAACCACAGCACCATCGAAAACATTCGTCTGTGGGACCGCCGGCCACTAATACAAACCTACAAGCAATTGCAGGAAATCCGCCTATATTACGACTTTAACAGCGTGCAGGTGGACCGTTACCACTTCGACAAGTATACAGAAGTGGCGCTGGCCGCAAGGGAGTTGCCCGCTTCGCAGATCCCCGCCCGTGCTCAAACCTGGGTGAACAAGCATTTGATCTATACCCATGGCTACGGCGTGGTTATGAATCCTGTCAATAAAATTATGGAGGACGGATTGCCCGAGCTAATCATGAAAGACATTCCGCCAACCACCACAACCCCGCTCAGCTTAAAGCAGATGGCTCTTTACTACGGCGAAGAGACCGACCAATACGTATTGGTAAATACAAAAGCCAAAGAATTTGATTATCCCAAGGGGGCCAATAATGTATATACCGACTATAAAGGTAACGGAGGTGTTCGTATTTCCAACCTATTCAAGCGCATTGTTTATGCCTGGAAATTTTCTGACATAAAAATTCTGCTTACCGGTTATATCACCCCACAAAGCCGCATCATGTTCAATAGAAATATTGTAACGCGTGATCGGACCATCGCCCCTTTTCTTGCCTACGACAGTCAGCCTTACCTAGTTGTTGGAACTGATGGACAGCTCTACTGGATACACGATGCCTACACCACCAGCAATATGTTCCCCTATTCTGAACCTTTCCCACAAGGCCAGGACGGAAACAGCTTCAACTACATCAACAATTCCGTGAAAGTTGTCATCAACGCATTCAACGGGGATGTTTCCTACTATATAATCAATCCCAACGACCCGATTGTGGAGACATTACAAAAGATTTACCCCAGCCTCTTCAAACCTTTCAGCGAGATGCCGGATTATCTGAAAGCACACATCCGCTACCCTACCGATCTGTTTAACATACAGACGCAGATGTACAATGTTTATCACATGACCGACCCCAAGGTGTTTTATAACCAGGAAGATTACTGGGACGTGCCCAATGCCTTGGCCGATAATAACGCTCAGGCGAAAATGTTCCCATACTACGTTATCATGCGCTTGCCGGGGAGCACTGACGAAGAGTACATCCTTATGCAGCCGCTTACCCCTTCTAAGAAAGATAACATGATTGCCTGGATGTGTGCCCGCTGCGATGTTCCTAACTATGGAGAGCTTATTGTCTATACGCTTCCAAAAGATAAGCTCGTATACGGGCCAATGCAGATCGAAGGAAGAATCAATCAGAAGCCGGATATTTCCGCTGAGCTCACCCTGTGGGGTCAACAGGGTTCGCATGTTTTCAAGGGAAACCAACTTGTAATCCCTATCAACAATTCCTTCATTTATGTGGAACCGGTATACCTGCAATCGCAGGAGGGACAGATACCCGAGCTGAAGCGCGTTATCGTTATTTATAAGGACCAAATTGAAATGCGACCAACGCTGGATGAAGCGCTCCGAGCGATCTTTAACCCTTCCGGACAGCAAGACTCCACCATGGTACAACCGGGAGTGGCCATGGGAAGCCTAGTAAAATCAGTGCTGTCAGCCAAAGCTAAGGAAGCACTCTCCCATTACAATAAAGCCGTTGAATACCTAAAACAGGATGACTGGGACGGTTATGGAAAAGAGCTGCGGCAGATGAAGGCAATTTTGTCGGAAATGACCGCCGACAGCGGGACAAGCCCGAAAGCTAAACATCAATAAATGAGGTAAAATGAACTGAACATTCCGAGTTAGCGTACAAAAATAAGTTTGGGTCTATCAAACTTTGCCAACGCACAGCAAGCTCGCATTGCAACACATAATACTAAAACTACCGGCACAAACCATTTAGGTCCATGCCGGTAGTTTTTATTTTCTGGCAGTTTTTTAATAAGTTTTCTACCTGAACTATTTTGTGGGAGCCACATCCAAAATCACAAATGTACCGGGCTTAATCGCTGGCCGTTTATGGCCTTCGGTAGGTGCTGCCTCGTATTCGGCTGCAGAGAGGTAAAGATGGTGACTCCCCTTATCCACGGCAATTGTGCGAGCGCCGCGCTGAGTTGGTATAGTCTCAATCACCTTAAAGCTGTTGGCGTTCTCCTCCTGCACCACGGTAATGGTTCCATCGCCGTTGGAGCTGTAAGCACGGCTAAGCATCGGGTCGAAGGCAACACCATCGCAATGCTCACCAATAGGTAGGGTAGCCACCACCTTACCCTCAATAGCATCGGAAACCACCATCAACTTGTTGCTACAAACGCTGAAAAGCCTGTGGGTTACATTGTCCAAAGCCAACCCACTTGGTTCCTCACCCGGTGCAATGGACCAGCGCTGAACAACCTCAAAGGAAACAGCGCTTATTACATTTATAACGCTTTTATCCTCAATGTTCACATAGATTTTCCCGGCACCATCGGTTGCCGAAAACTCAGGCTTGCCATCCAGCGGAATGGTTGCAATCACCTTGTTGGTTTTAGCATCGATAACCGTTGAGGTGTTGCTACCGCCATTGAAGGTAAACACCTTATGCGAAAACTGATCGTAGAGGATGGCGTCGGGATTCTTGGCAGGAATCTTCACCGTTTCAAGCACCTGAAAGGTGGTGAGGTCGAAAACGGTTACCGAGGAGTCGCGACCGTTGCTGGTAAAGCCCTTGTTCAAATCATCGGCAATGGCAATTCCATGGATTCCCTTGGTATCGGGAATGGTGCCAACCACCTTGCCTGTTTTAAGGTCGATGGCCTGCGCCATGGTGGCGTGCGAAATAAATAGTAAACCATTTGCCTGGTCAACGGTGAGGTAATCCCAACCACCATTGCCCTCAACCGAGATTTTATTCACAACGCTGTAGGTAGATTGGGCACTGGCCACCATGCCGACAAGTAGCAAGGCTGCTAAACTTAGACAAAAAGAAAAGTGTTTCATTGTATCGATTTTAGGTAATATTTGGGGTAAAATGAGTTGTAATATTAGACAATACTTGCGAAAATTAATTGTGCTTCTCAGCTAATTAATTTTAAAACAAGCTGAAAATGAGAACAAACTAAAAGAGTGCATCGACAAAGCAAGGTTCTTTTCACCCTTTTTGCAGGAAACACTCGGGCGGTTGTCACTGCCCATATCCATCCGTTTAGAACAATAACGAACTATCATGCTGATTGTCAGAAACTAGGTTCCTAAAACAACACCTAGATCTGGTAAACATTTAATAATTCTTAAATAATGTTAACGCCATAACTATTTTTATAACAGGAGAATAGCATTGGCAAAAAATACGTTCCTTTACATCGCTTTTTTCAGGTACATGACTCAGGCATAGTTGTTTGTTAATCAACATATTAAATGAATAAAAAGAAAATTGCCGTTGTGTTCGGTACGCGCCCCGACACGATAAAAATGGCTCCAATTATTTTGGAATTGCAAAGAAATTCCGAATTCTTCGATGTATTACCCATTGCAACGGCTCAACACCGCCAGATGCTAGATCAGGTGCTGGAGGTTTTTAACATCAAGCCCAGCTACGACCTCAACATTATGGCACCCAAGCAGACGCTTGCAAGCCTAACAGCCAAAATTGTAACTGGCTTAGACGAAATTTTTGAAAAGGAGCAGCCCGATATGGTTTTGGTTCAGGGCGACACTACCACCACCTGCATTGGCAGCTTGGCCGCCTTTTACCGCCAAATACCGGTTGGACACATTGAGGCCGGACTTCGCACCAACGACAAGAATAACCCTTTCCCTGAGGAGATAAACCGACGCATAACAGGCTGCATAACCGACCTTCACTTTGCTCCCACCGAAACTGCAAAGCAGTCGCTTCTGCTTGAAAACACAAACCCCAAGAACATTTTCGTAACTGGCAATACGGTTGTTGACGCACTTGAGTATTCCGTTCGAAAAGGCTATGAGTTCGCTGTTCCAGAATTGAAGGCCATTATAGCCGAAAACAAAAAAATTGTGCTCATCACCATGCACCGTCGCGAGAATTGGGGTAGCCCGATGGAAGGTGCAGCTAGGGCCATTAAGCGCCTAGCAGTTAAGTATCCTGAGCTGAACTTTGTGTTCCCACTTCACAAAAACCCCATCGTGAGGGAAGCCGTGGTTCCAATACTAGAAAATACAACAAACATTAAACTCATTGAACCACTCGATTACCTTGATTTTGTGAACACAATGGCCAACTCGTTCCTCATCCTGACCGATTCTGGCGGCGTGCAGGAAGAGGGTCCTCACTTTGGTATTCCAATTCTATGCCTACGCTCTGTTACCGAGCGACCCGATGCCGTTACATTTGGAACGGTAAAGCTGGTAGGACTCGATGAGGAGGTTATCTTCAACACCGCTAACACGCTTATCGAGAACAAGCTCGAATACGCTAAAATGGCCAATGCAACCAATCCTTATGGTGATGGATTGTCAGCCGAAAGAACCATTAAAATCATCAAAAACTACTTCGGCATGGCAAATGAAATCGTTGAGGAGTTTAATCCATCTAAGTAATTTTTGCCAAGAAAATAACAAATACAACCCTCCGTTACTATGAGAAAACTGCTCCTGTGCCTCGTCATACTTCTTTTTACTGGAAGTGTGTTCACCGCTTATGGACAAACCATTCCTACAAAAAAAGTGCTTGTGCTATTTGAGGGCAAGTATGATTTAAATAATATTCCCACCGCCATGGGCCGCGAGATGGCCCAGCTGCTTGGCCACTTTAAAACCGAGGTTACCGTAGATGGCATAGCCGGATATAAGGCCCATGAAATTGCCAAGTACGACTTCGTTTTTTACATTGGTTACACTGCCGACGACCAGGTACCGCAAGCATTTAGCAACGATGTGCTCGCAACTACTAAACCTGTGATTTGGATCAATACCGGCTTTAAAAACTTCTCTCAAAATCCGGCAGTTGCCAAGCGCTATGGGTTCATCGTATCTGACTATGTTGAATCATCGCCCTACACCGAAGTAAAGGCTGGAAACGACATCTTCACCAAAGGTACCAATGACATCAACATTGTAAAGATTATCGATAAGAAAAAGGTATCAGTGTGGGCAACGGCTAATCCCGAAAAGGGCAGGTCCACCCCTGTCCCTTACATGGTGCAGTCGGGCAACCTCACCTATGTGGCCGATATGCCATTTTTGGGTGCTACCGAAACTGACCGCTACCTCTACTTTGCCGACAAGCTGCACGACATTCTTGGTGAAAATCATCCCACAAATCACCAGGCAATTATACGAATTGAGGATGTTACCGCACTGAACAACCCCAATGAGCTTCGCGACATTGCCGATTACCTCTCGGAGCAGGGGATTCCATTCCTAGTGGGCGTAGTTCCCATCTACGTAAATCCATCGGAAGGAAGGTATGTGAGGCTATCCGACCGACCCGAGCTGGTTGATGCACTCAAGTATATGGTTCGCAACGGTGGCTCCATCGTAATGCACGGAGTAACCCACCAATACAAAGGTGTTTCCACCGATGATGCTGAATTTTGGAACATGACTGCCAATCAGCCCATTGTGGGTGAGAACGTGGAAGACTTTTCCAAAAAAATTGAGCTTGGTCTTAATGAATTCTACAAGAACAACCTCTTCCCCATTGCATGGGAAACACCCCACTACATGGGAACGGTAAAAGCCTATACCGCCATTGCCAAATACTTTGGCACAGTAGTGGAGCAGCGTATGGTGATTGACAATTACGACTACGGACAATACTTTCCTTACATAATTCAGAAAGATATTTATGGTGAAAAAATATACCCTGAAAACCTAGGTTATGTTCCGTTAAGCCCATCAATCGACACCAGTATGGTGGCGGTGAACCGTATAATCAAGAATGCCAACGCCATTAAAAAAGTTAGAGATGGTGTTGCCTGCGCCTTCTTTCACCCATTTTTGGACATCTCACTGCTGAAAAAGTTGGTTACAGGGATGAAGGCTGATGGGTTCAACTTTATTGACCTGAGGGAAGATAACAACTGGGTAAAAATGCCCGACAAAATTACCTTAACCGGCGCGGGTCCAAAATCGTATGAGCTCAAGCTTAATGAGTCGTTCCTCAATGAGCGCTACTTTAACGACAGGTCGGAAATAGTTAAGCAGGTAACAAGCGATCAGCGCTTCAACGGTAAAGTCACGAAAGATGTAACCCTTACTAAGGGTGAATTGTATGTAGCCGAAGGTGCAGAGTTTCACCTCAAGGAACCTACCTTTATGGATAAGGTGATACAGAAGACTAAAACCTACATTGCCAACGAAACCGGCAAAGACAAATGGAAGGAGGCACGGGTAGCTGTATGCTGGAACCCTCAGGCTCGAGGGGCATTCTACAACGATCAGGCATCGCTAGTCTCCATCTTCAAGAGTCTAAATATAAATGTCGACACAATATTTGTTGGGAAAGATGACATTCAATACTATGGTCAAAATCTGCTGGTAGTTCCATACATCTCTGTCGATTCGCTTTCGTATTTTGAAAAACAAAACATTCTACACTTCATTGAAAATGGCGGAACTGTAATTACTGATGGTAAAAATAAGCTAATTGAGGCATTAGGGTTCACCTTTCTAAACTCCGACATGCCAATCCACCAAATCAGGGATAACTACTACCCTGAGGAAATTATTAACTGGTATGAAGGCGTTCGGGCACCAAAATTTGAGACTACCGACGACGATGAAGTATTTTCAGAAGATGCGGTTACCGGACTCCCAGTGGCAGTGGGTCGAAAGATTGGAAAGGGAAAGGTAATTTATTTTAGCACCCTGTTCGATCCCCTATCGGCAGAAGGCTATAGCCACTTCCCATTTGTAATGGAGTATATCAAACGCTTCTTCCAGCTACAACCTGTAGTGAAGCGTGAAAATCTTGATGTTTACTTCGACCCCGGGCTACGCCAAAACAGCAGCGTAGAGAATCTGATTAAAATGTGGACGAAGGAGGGAATTAGAACAATTCACGTTGCAGGATGGCACCAATACCCCAAATATAACTACGACTACCAACGCATAATTCGCCTTGCGCATGCAAACGGAATGCTTGTATACGCTTGGCTGGAACCACCCCAAGTAAACCAGAAATTCTGGGAACAACACCCGGAATGGCGGGAGAAGAACTATTTAGGCAAAGATGTACGCCCATCGTGGCGCTACCCCATTGCCCTTACCGATGAGGCTTGCCTGAAAACAGCCATTAAGGATTATATGGACTTTCTAAAAAAATACGATTGGGACGGCGTAAACTTAGGGGAAGTATACTTTGAGGCAGGAAAGGGTTTCTCCGAACCTGAAAAGTTCACCCCTATGCACCCATCGGCTCGTGCCGAATTCCAAAAGAAGTATGGCTTCGACATGCGGCAAATCTTCAATAAGCAGTCGGAATACTACTGGCAAAAAAATGCTGAAGCAAAGGCCGACGTGGTGAACTACCGCGTGAATAAAATTGCGGAAATCCACGATCGATTCCTGCAGGCTATAGACGATTACGCCAAGACAAAAAAAGGTTTTGGTGTGATAGTGACCTTCATGGACACCCACTTTTCGCCAGAAATCATGACCTACCATGGAGCCAGCTCCGAAAAGATGCTAGAGCTGCAGAAAAAATACCACTGCTACCTCCAACCTGAAGATCCGCAGAGCATGTGGTCGACTGATCCCCAGCGCTATGCCGAGATTGGAAAATACTACGCTTCCCAGATGGCCGAACCAGAAAAGTTGCTCGTCGATTTAAATATTCTCCCGTTCAGAGATAAAAATCAGATAACCCCATTCCCTACGCTTATTCAAACTGGGATTGAGGCATTTCAGATGGTAAACTCCGCAGCAATAGGAGCACCAAGGTTTACGATCTATAGCGAGGCAACCTGTAACCCACAGGACATGTCCTACTTTTCGTACGCCAGCTCTGCACCAGTTAAGTACGAATACACCCAAAATGGCTACAGCGTAAATTCGCCCTACTCCTTTGTGCTTCAACTGCCCAGCAGTGTAAAGGTAATTCAGGTGGATGGTGAAGATGTGATTGGTTACCGTGAAAATAACTTTTTAATACCCGCCGGCGATCATAACATTACTGTATCGGAGAATTCTTCTGAATTTTCAACGGTGGAACTTCAACCTCAACTCCTCTCCTTTACCGGTAACTTGCTGAATATAAAGTACGACATGCGACAGGTAAACTTCAGCTACACAAGCTATGAGCGAGCCTACGCCATGTTTAATCGAGAACCCACAGCCATAACCCTAGATGGAAAGGAATACAACTTTAAAGTTATGAAGGGGAACGACGGCTTTTCGGTGGTGCTGCCCAACGGTAGTCACAAGGTAGAAGTGGTTACAGGTAATAAGTTTACCTACAACATTAACCTAACCAGCCTCTGGTCCATTAGCGCAATTGCCATTTATGGATTCCTGGCTGTATCGTTGCTCGTAATCATGTATCTAGCGCTAAAATTAATGCGCAAAAGATTGGAAAAATAGATTTTAAAAAAACGCCCTAAAACATAATCTATGTCATTTATTGAGGTAATATTCCTAGTAAGCGTTATTCTAATCTGGTTCATGATTGCTTACCAGTTTATCTTTAGCGTTTATGGGTATATCAACTACGTGAAGTCCTTGCTGGAGAAGAAAAAAATCGACAATGAGGTGTATGCAGAGTTCCCTTCCTGTACCATTCTTATCCCAGCACATAACGAAGAAAAGGTAATTTCCTACACCATTGAAGCCATGCTTAGCCTTAAATACCCAAAGGATAAGCTCAAGATTATGGTGATTAACGACGGTTCGAAGGACCGCACCAAGGAGATCATTGAAGAGTATGCAGCCAACGATTCGCGCGTAATGCTTTACGACGTGCCGGTGGGACAAGGCGGTAAAGGCAAATCACGTGCCCTCAACCTAGCCATTAAGCAGGCCAAATCGGAGGTGATTGCCATTTACGATGCCGACAACACTCCCGACCCCATGTCGCTGCACTATTTGGTGGTGAACCTGTTGTCGAATAAGGAGTATGGTGCCGTAATTGGAAAGTTCCGAACTGTTAATAAGGCTCGCAACCTGCTCACCCGATTTATCAACATCGAAACGCTCAGCTTCCAGTCGATGCTGCAGGCCGGACGCTGGCAGATGCACAACATCGCCACCCTTCCGGGTACCAACTTTGTGATGTGGAAGTGGCTGATAGACGAGCTCGATGGCTGGGATGAGGAGGCGCTGACAGAGGATTCCGAGCTCAGCATCCGCATTTACGAGTTGGGCTACAAAATTAAGTTTTGCCCCTACGCCGTAACCTGGGAACAGGAACCCGAAACGTGGAAGGTGTGGATAAAGCAGCGCGTTCGTTGGGTAAGAGGCAACAACTACGTAATTGCCAAGTTTTTCAGAAAGATTCCGCACTTTAAAAACAAGCGATTGGGACTCGACCTGTTCTACACCATGGCGCTCTACTACATCTTCTTCTTTGCCATCATTATTTCCGATATTCTATTCGTGCTCAGCCTGCTCAGCATTATCACAATTCCACTGCCCGGACCCTATTCCGTAATTTGGGTAATGGCCATAGTGCTGTTTATGTTTGAGATTACGCTGGCCATATCGTTCGATAAGGAGGATACACCACGGAATATTGCCCTAATTCTGATAATGTATTTTACCTACTGTCAGCTCTGGATATTCATCATGTTTAAGGCCTTCTACATCGATAACATTAAGAGGGAGGGGAATGTGTGGGATAAGACGGTGCGGTTTGATGTACAACCAAAAAAGAAGCCAAAAGCAAACGCATAAACGGTAGAGATACCGAAATCGAGACAATGGCCAGCTCACGCTTTACATGTTAAAGTGGGGCTGGCTTTTTTGGTGACAAGGAACTAGGTTACTGGTTACTGGTTGCAGAAGTTTACCTTCAGACCACTGCCATTTACTCTGTGCAACTCGGCGAAAACACAGTGAAACTCTGTGTAACTAAGTACGACGCAGCCAACCGAGCATGCGAGTTCGGCGCAGCCAATCCTCTAACGACCTATTCGACTAACAAGCTAAACACCTCTATACGGATGTTAAAATTCAACTTTAAAAATAGATGTATTAAAAAAATTATTAAATTCGTTTATCCAAATTATAAATCTATCATCAACCTATCAATGAGATGAATTCTTTAATATTCAAACCAACCTACCTCCTCCCCTTAACGACCTTCCTCCTATTAAGTAATTTTGTGAGCGCCCAAATGATCACTCCGCTGCCCGATACAACGACAGCGAAAGCTAATAATCACCCTGCTCCAATCTCACAAAGCGACACCGTTGGCAATACCATTACCCTTGATTCAAAAGTATTCAACCAGGGGTTTATTGTATCGCCGGAGGAGTTAATCCTGGGAAAGGTTGCCGGCCTAAGAATAACCTCCAACAGCGGAAAACCGGGT
>DATKTT010000269.1:0-9703 GCA_035530955.1 Williamwhitmania sp.
GGTTGCAGTGCTCGACGCCGAACTTCGTGGTCTTATTAAGAAGTGGGAAAGCGCCTTTGAAAAGCTTCGAACAAATAATATTCCTACGCTCCTAGTGAGCGAGCTCGACAGAACCTCCACCATTCTGCGTGATTTACTGACAGTGTCGTTTAGCAACATTTGGATAAACGACGAGGCAATTTTTCACGACATCCGCAGCTACATTGCCACAATTGCTCCCGAGAAGGAGAAAATTGTAAAATTTTATGCTGGAGGCGTGCCAATTTTTGAACAATTTGGCATCGAGAAACAAATTAAAGCGCTCTTTGGGAAAACTGTCTCCTTTAAAAGTGGGGCATATCTCATAATAGAGCACACCGAAGCACTTCACGTAATTGACGTTAACAGCGGTAACCGTAGCAAAGCCTCTAGCGATCAGGAAACGAACGCAATGGAGGTTAACCTATCGGCTGCCGATGAAATTGCCCGACAGCTTCGTCTTAGGGATATGGGAGGGATTATCGTTGTCGACTTTATCGACATGCACAACCCGGATAACAAGCAGATGGTTTTCGACCGTATGCGTGAGGCAATGGCCAAAGACCGGGCAAAGCACAACATCCTACCCTTATCAAAATTTGGGTTAATGCAGATTACCCGGCAACGGGTTCGACCAGAAATGCACATCCATACTCAAGAAAAGTGCCCTACCTGTAACGGTAGTGGAGAGATTGGACCCAGCATTCTGCTTGATACCGAAATTGAAAACCAGGTAGCCTACCTCGCCCGTGATAAGAAACAAACTATTCTGACGCTCAAAGTTCATCCTTACGTTGCCTCTTTCCTCAACAGAGGGCTCTTCCCCAAAAGGCTACGTTGGTCGCTAAAATACCGCTGTATTCTGAAGGTAAAGCCGGCAACGGCCTATGCCTTTTTGGAATACCATATTTTCGACAGGCATGGCGATGAGCTAACTTACTAGAATACAGAAGAGTTGATGAACCGAGCCATAACGGCTCGGTTTTTTTGTTTTTTATTACATTTGCCTACTCACAAAATCAATCATCCAAATATGAAAAGAGCTGCATTTTATCTACTTACCATTGCAGGACTATTCACCAGCCTAATTGGCACGGCTCAGGTGCAGAACAATGTGAAATGGAAATTCTCGGCCGAATCAGTGGCTAATGGAGACGTTGTGCTTCACTTTACTGCCAACATCGACAGGGAGTGGCACATGTATGGGCTTGACCTTCCTGAAGGAGGGCCACAATCCACCGAGTTCACCTTTAAAAACAAAGATGGCTATAAGCTTGTGGGGAAAATAAACTTTACCCCAGCACCCACCGTGGTTTACGACGACGTATTCAAGCTAAACGTTAAATACTTCACTGGGAAAGCCGACTTTACCCAGAAAATAATAGTCGGAAACGCTAAAACCGTGGAGGGGAATATCGCCTACCAAACCTGCAAGGAGGGCACCTGCATGTATAGCGAGCAGAATTTCTCCATTGCCCTTCCTGAGAATAAGACAGCAATCGCTTCTAGCAACACCATCGCTGACACCTCCGCCAAAACGGCTGTTGCTGAAGTGAAAGCAGATACAGCTAAGGCAGTGGTAACCGCAGCTAAACCAACCTCCAAAGATACCAAATCGATGGGCGGATTTATTTTACTTGCCATTCTTACTGGATTTGGAGCACTTCTAACACCCTGTGTATTCCCAATGATTCCCATGACAGTTTCCTTCTTTATGAGCAAGCAAACGTCGAAGGCGAGTTCAATTCTCAATGCTGCAGTGTTTGGCTTCTCCATAATATTGACATACACACTTCTGGGCGTCATCGTATCGTTGCCAGGAGTTGGTAGTGATATCACCAACCAGATCACTTCAAGTTGGATTACCAACCTCATCTTTGGTGTGCTTTTCTTAGTATTTGCTGCTTCGCTCTTTGGCGTTTTCGAAATTGTACTTCCCGGCTCACTTGCATCAAAGGCAGATAGCAAGGCAGAAAAAGGCGGTCTCATTGGTTCGTTCTTCCTTGGGCTCACCACAGTGATCGTCAGCTTGTCGTGCGTAGGACCTTTTGTAGGTGCACTGTTGGTTCAATCGGCTACTGGTGTATCGATGCGTCCCATTATTGGAATGTTTAGCTTCTCCGTGGCATTCGCCCTGCCCTTTGTTGTTCTGGCAGCATTCCCATCTCTGCTCAAGAACTTACCAAAATCGGGAGGTTGGCTCAATGCCGTTAAGGTGGTTATGGGCTTCATTTTGCTTGCCTTCTCGCTCCAGTTCTTCTTGGTAATCGATAGCGTTTACCACTGGAACATCCTTACAAGAGAGATTTTCCTGAGCCTTTGGATTGCAATTTTCAGCATGCTCGGACTGTACCTGCTTGGCAAGATTAAATTTAAGCTCGACAGCGAGACCAAGCACATCGGTTTTTTCAGGCTCATACTTGCAATACTCACCTTTTCCTTTGTTGTTTACCTCATCCCAGGTCTCTTTGGTGCACCGCTAAAGGCACTTTCGGGGTTAATTCCTAACGAAGGCGAAAACGCAGCGTTTTATGAAAAACAAGCCTCTCCAGCAGAAGCCCCCAACAATGCAACTAAAATAACCGCAAAGTATTCTGATATTCTCCGTTTACCATTTGGGCTGCAAGGCTACTTTGACTACGACGAAGCATTGGCAGCCGCTAAGCTGGCAAACAAACCCCTTTTCATTGATTTCGTTGGCCACACCTGCCGTGAATGCAAAAAGATGGATGGACAAGTGCTCTCAGACCCTAGAATTATTCAGCGGCTTCGCGACAACTTTGTGGTTGTTGCGCTGTATGTTGATGAACCAGCAACACTGCCCACTTCAGAACTGTATACCTCAAAACTCGATGGTCTATTAAAATCAACGCTAGGAGAAAAAAACAAGGATATCCAAGTCGCCAAGTTTGGATTAAACGGGCAACCATACTACATCATCACCGATCAAGATGAGAAGCCGCTCGGTGATCCTCATTCCTACGATCTCAGCATCGACAACTTTATTCAGTTTTTGGATAATGGAAAAAAGATTTACGAAATGAAGCATAGCGCAGGTAAGTAATACAACCTGCAACCTCTCAGCATAATTAAAAAGAAAACCCCGGAAATACCCGGGGTTTTCTTTTTAATCCTATGTCAAATGGCTTTTAACTAATTCACTTAACCCCTTTGCTGATCCTTTAAATCGGATTATTGCAAACTAGCTGGTTCCGGTTAGAAGCCGTTTCATTTTTTGTATCAGAACCTCAATTTGGAATGGTTTGCTAAGGTAATCGTCCATACCTGCTGCAATACAATCCTCACGATCACCCTGAAGCGCATTGGCTGTAATGGCAATTATGGGTGTGTGGGTATTCGTTGAGGCTTCAATTTCCCTAATTTTCCTAGTAGTTACGATGCCGTTCATGATGGGCATTTGGATATCCATGAGAATAATATCGAAGCGGCTCGTTCCAAATCTATCGAGGGCCTCCTTACCATTGTTGGCAATCTCAATATTCTTTACAATTTTCTTAAGACTCAGAATAACAATCTTCTGGTTAATCAAATTATCCTCAACCAACAAAACGTTTGCATCTAACAAGTCGATTTTCCGCAAAGGCACATAAGCAGTGCTAACGGAGAAGTCTGTGCTATCAGCCGGATTCTCGACAACATCTTTTAGCGGTGCCGTTGGATCGTTGACTTTATTGAATGAATACGGGAAGGAGAAAGTAGATGAATCGGTATTAAGAACAATGCTCAATTTCCCTCCATTTCGCTCAATGAGTCGCTGAGTAATTTTTAGGTCTAGAACGTCGACAAGCACTTGGCTTCCAATAGCATTTCCAATAAGATCACTTGTAATCAGCTGGTTTTTACCATCACCCGCCGGAATAAATATGGGGCTATTGCTCTTGAGCTCAAATAAAAGATCAACCTTATCAGCCGTTTCACTACTCTTTTTAACCAAAATATCAATCTTAATTCGACTGCTACTTTTGGTTTTGATCAGACTCTCAATAATGTTCAGAAATATCTGCTTAATCTTAACTGGCTCACCCCCTATTAGTCCTGGAATAATTTCATCGATCTTCAGGTTGAACTGAACGTTATTGGAGTACTGGTGAGCAAACAGTTTGATGGTATTTGCTACTGTGGCACCAAGGTTAAAGTTAATGGTAAAACTGTCCCTCTCCGAAAGGTCAACATTGGAAACCTCCACCATACTATTAACCACATTCACCAGGTTGTTTGTGGAGGCATGAATGGTATCTATTAAGTCCTTCAACTTTTCGTCTTCCGTTGAGCTGTCCACCAAGTTGGCAATAACCATTATGTTATTGAGCGGAGTTCTTATTTGGTGCGACAGGGTAGAAATGAATTCGTCTTTCCGTTTATTAATATTCCGTTCTAAAAGCACTTGCTTTTCTATGGAAGTCATTGCCCAGATTCTAAAATAATCGAACACATAAAAAAGCAATGATATTGCGATAAAAGAAGCAATGAAACTTATTTTGAACACGGAACTATACTCTACCACTCTGTCGAACAAGGGGACATAGAGCAGCACTGAGAACATAAGCAAGTAGAGCACGTTAATTGCTAACGCAGCACCGGAAGTAAAGGCAAAAATAGTTAAGACCGGTAACAAGTAACTAATTGCAACAGCATATTGGTCTGCTACTCCTACATAGGCCATTGCAAGCCCTGTCATAAAAATGGCAAATGACAAGAAGTAGGCAGCTAGGCTAATTTTACCAGAACGAAGAAGAATCAGTAGCACCACCAATGAGATCAAGAATCCAGCAGATGAGCTGATTACCACAACAGTATTGTCGGCAACTAAACCCATAATACCATACGCGGCATAAAGAATCAACGAAACAAGCCCAACCAGATTAAGAATGGAGGCTTTACGTTTTGCTTCATCCGGCATTCTTTCCGAAAGATTAAACTGAAAAATCTTGAACAATAGGTTTGAATTAGGCATATTTTAATATCGTTTTATCGGGCTTTACATCAATCCAAACGCCACTACAAGTTAGTAAAAAATGGAAATAGAGTACCAATTGCAGCAATTAATCCTAAAAGAAAAATAACGCCACCTGATATCTTGTTAATCCACCATAGCTGTTTCAACCTGAAACGAGCTCTAAAAACATTAATAAGTGTGCTAAGAATAAACCACCAAAGTCCCGCGCCAAAGAATACACCACTAAGCATTATTCCCGCATAGAATATGCTTTCACCATCGGAAACAAGGCCCATGGTTGCAAACAGCGCGATAAACAAAAAAATGGCAAGCGGATTTGTTATGGTAAGGAACAATACTGAAAGGTAATCTTCAAGTAAGCTGCTTTTTTTCTTACGGTGACGCTTGAGCTGTCGAATAGGATCGGTATAGAAAATCTTAATTCCCAACAACATTACAATAACACCGCCAGTTAGCTGAAAAACAAACTGTTTTTCTTCAACAAAATTAATAACGAAGGTTAAGCTAAAGCCTGCAATGGTGGCAAAAATAGTATCGGCAGTTGCCGCACCAAGTCCCGAAAGAAACCCCGAGAGCCGTCCCTTATTAATTGTTCTCTGTATGCATAGAACACCAATAGGGCCAAGGGGAATGGAAACAAATAGTCCAACAATGATTCCCTTAATCAGTAAAACAAGACTCATTTTTGCTAGAATTCATCAGAAACAAAGAGTTTCCGGGTTCACATAACAAGAAGTGCAAAGTTAACAAATGTTTTTAACCAGCAGCCGAGGTTCAAGCATATCATGCATGGCGTACTTAACCCCTTCACGACCCATCCCGGAATCCTTAGTCCCGCCATATGGCATATGATCGACCCTAAAAGTAGGAACGTCGTTTATGATAACTCCACCTACATTCAAATCTCTAAATGCATGATTCATCTCATTAATATTATTTGTAAATACCCCAGCCTGCAGGCCATACGAGGAACTATTTATTGCCGCCACCGCTTCATCAAACTGGCCAAAGCGTTCAATGGTAACCACTGGACCAAACACCTCTAAGGAGCACACTTTCATGGAGGGTGTGGTACCTGAAAGCACGGTCGGTCCAAAGATGGTTCCAGAGCGCTTCCCTCCAAATAAAACTTTTGCTCCTTGACCAACAGCCTCACCAACCCATTGCTCAACACGAATGGCATTGGCTTCATCAATCATGCTCGAAATGTCTGTATCGGGATGGTTAGGTGCACCAACCTTTAAGCGGCTCGTCAATTCAAGAAACTGATCCAGAAAACGATCAAAAATGCTATTCTGAACATAAATTCGTTGCGTGTGAATACACACCTGACCGGAATATGAAAAGGCTCCAGCCACGCATAGCTTAACCGCCTCTTCCAAGGCGCATGATTCAGTCACAATTACACCAGCATTTCCGCCCAACTCAAGGACCACACGCTTTCGACCTGCTTCGTTTTTCATTTTCCAGCCAACCTGTGGAGAACCAGTAAAGGTTAGAAGCGCAAAGCGATCGTCGGTAACCAACTGATTTCCAGAAATTCTATCCATTGGCAATATCGAGACAGAGCCTTTAGGAAGGGAGGTAGCATCAAACGCCTCCGCAAGCATAAGTGCAGATAGCGGAGTAGACCGTGCTGGCTTCAGAATAATAGGACAACCAGCAGCAATGGCAGGCGCCAACTTGTGTGCAGTAAGGTTAAGTGGAAAGTTGAAAGGTGAAATGGCCGCGACAAGTCCCACTGGAAAATATTTTACTATCCCCTCCTTCCCTCTACCGGCGGGAGTCCAATCAAGTGAAATATACTCCGAAGGCAATCGCTTGGCTTCCTCCGCTCCCACTAAAAAGGTTTGAATTGCCCTATCTACCTCACCAAGCGCTAGTTTAATAGGCTTTGCTGCCTCCAACGATAACGTTTCAGCAATCAGCTGCCTCCTCTGTTGCAGATATTGAGCCACCGTTTTAAGTGCATCAGACCGCTCATAGGCAGGCATATTTGCCAGCTGCTCTTTAACCGCTTGTGCTTTACCTATAGCGTTCTCTAGCTCAGCCGTTCCCGCCAGATAAACCTTTGCAATCTCCTCCCCACTATAAGGATTCTTTACAGCATACTGTTGCTCCGTAGCGCAGAATTGACCACCTGAATATACTTTCTTAGTCTCCATATACATGAGCAATTAATTATTCAGCATAATACAAAAAACAATAGATCAAAGTGAAGAGCATACTCAAAATTAAAGCTAAAATTTGTTGTAATATTTCCAGCGTTAACAATTTGTCTAATTTTGGACAACCAACTGCATCACTTTTATCCAACTGGAGACCTCAATCAACTGGTTGGTCTTCTTTTTTTGGTAGCACGAAGAACCCAAAGATCGAGGGCTTGTTTTAGGCAATCCTATCAATGGTATGATTTCAGGCTCCAAATGGATTCAGGAAGCATGGGGTTTTAACAATATATTAAGGATTACGCCACTTATATCAGCATGTGGAGCAGTTTAACTCTTATAGAATGGCTCCTTCAATTTTATAATAATCGCAACAATGAAGCAATCAAGATTTCTGCCCCTCGGGTTAAGCATAGTAAGTGGAATTCTACTTTCGTTACCTTGGTATCAAAGCATGCCCGGGCTCATTATTCTTGTTGCATTTGTTCCGCTGTTGCTTGCCGAATACCTTCTAACTAGCCAAGAAAAGAGCACCAAAAACATCGTCCTTCACGTTGCCATTGCCATGGCAATATGGACTGTTATCGATGCTTGGTGGATAACCAACGCTGCCGTTGAAGGGCTAATTGCCGCAATAATCATCAACACTACGTTAGGCAGCATGGTGTTTGGTCTTTTCCACATCACAAAGAAGCGGCTGGGCAATACTGCAGGATACATTAGCCTAGTGTTTTTTTGGATAGCCTATGAACACTTCTATACCAATGCTGAGATCAGTTGGCCTTGGCTCACCTTGGGAAATGCATTTGCGCACAATGTTCACCTTATACAATGGTATGAGTACACCGGAGTTTTGGGAGGAACACTTTGGGCCCTCGTTACCAACATATTTCTGTTCTTTGCAATTCAAGCGTTAATAAAGAAAAACAGAAACCAATTGCTTCTGTGGGCCACTTGGAGCATCGCCGCCACCATTGTTCCCATCATTATTTCCGCGGTAATTTTCAGGAACGTTAAAGAAACTGGAGTTAAGGCAACTGTTGTCATTTTGCAGCCCAATATTGATCCCTACAACGAAAAGTTCAACGGCATGTCCGACCTCGAGCAGACGACCATACTGCTAAGTTTGGCACAGGAAGCTTCCGACTCCACGGTGGACTTCTACATTGCTCCTGAAACAGCTCTGCAGGGTCAAATTATGGAGGATAACCTCATGGCAAACGGATCGGTTGCTCTTGTTAAGCATTTTATCGGAATGCACCCAGACGCCACATTCATTGTGGGCATGACCTCCTACAAGACATACTCCTCCATCAAGAAGCCAACACCAACGGCTAGAAAGATACCTGGGCAAAATCTCTATTACGACCGTTTCAATTCAGCTCTCCAAATAGATAGAGACGGTTTCCAAATCTACCATAAATCGAAGTTGGTGGTTGGCGTTGAAAAAATGCCCTACATTAACCGCTTCCCTTTCATTGAAAATTTGGCACTTAATTTAGGTGGCACAACCGGTAGCCTTGGCACTCAATCCGCAAGGACGGTATTTTACTCACATTATGGGCAATTCAGAGCAGCTCCAGCCATCTGCTACGAGTCTGTTTATGGCGAGTATTTCGCAGAATGGATTAAGAATGGTGCAAATATTGGAATAGTGATTACCAACGACGGTTGGTGGGGCAACACCCCCGGCTACCACCAGCACCTAAGCTATTCATCCTTGAGGGCAATAGAAACAAGGCGCTACATTGCACGATCGGCCAATACTGGGATATCGGCCATCATTAATACAAAAGGGGAGATTGTTCAGCAGCTAGGCTGGTGGAAACGGGGTTTTATTAAGGGAGAGGTTGTAACCAACGACAAAATCACCTTTTACGTTAAGGCTGGCGATTACCTTGGTCGAATCGCCACTATGCTTGCACTCCTTATGCTTCCGGTATTACTTGTGCAGTATCTTAGACGTAAATCAGACAAGGAGAACTAGCGATTTAGTGAGCGTAAAAAGACATAATATTGCTTTTCAAGTTCTCAAATACCTGTATTAATGCCCATAATGAGAATATCATCGACCTGTTCGTATCCATTTCTCCACTCTACGATGCTCTCTTCAAGCAAAGCCTTTTGACGCTCCATAGGTTCTCTATGGATATTCAGCAATAGGTGTCTGAAGCGCCGAAACTTATATTTCTTCCCTTCAGGGCCGCCAAATTGGTCAACATACCCATCAGTGAATAGGTATAGACGATCTTCCTGTTCGAGGTCGATGGTTTCGCTGGAGAACTGCTGATTGCCACTAGTAGCCAAACCTACAGCAAAACGGTCACCCTTCATCTCGATTATTTTATTATCGCGAACAATGTACATGTTGCTAAAAGCACCGGAGAACTGCATCCTTCTTGCAGTCTTATCGATTACGCAAAATGATACATCCATGCCATCCTTAACATAAACATTCTGTTCGTCCTTACTGAAGGTATCAATAACACCTTTGTTTAATCGATTCAATATCTCTGCCGCATCGTCAACGCCCTGAATG
>DATKTT010000270.1:0-21073 GCA_035530955.1 Williamwhitmania sp.
AAAAAATATTCCAAGAGCATACTATTTTACTGTGATTTTTGTGATTCTGCTATACATTATAATAGCCATAATAACAGTCGGTTCTTTGCCCTTTAAGGCGATTGCAAATGCTCAGGATTACGTGCTAGCAGAAGCTGCAAAGCCAATGATTGGACAAGTTGGTTTTACTATTATTACCATAGCCGCCTTGATCTCAACTTTTTCGGCAATTAATGCTTCGTTGTATGGAGGCAGCAGGGTTAGCTACGAAATTGCTGAAGATGATGAGCTTCCGCACCAGCTGACTGGTAGGCTGTGGAATCACCCCGTTGGATTATTGATAACAACCATCCTAACATTGATTGTTGTGAATACCGTAAACCTAGAAAGTATTTCCACGGCTGGTAGCGTTGGCTTTATATTGATTTTTACGCTTGTGAATTATATTGGCATTAAATTGTCAAAAACGCTAAACGGTGTTAAAGCAATTCCAATAATCGGCTTTCTTTTAGGTTTGACAGCATTGGTAATTTTAATAGAACAGCAGTATTCCTCGAATCGACTTGGAGTAATTTTAGCCATTTCTTTCATCCTAGTGTGCTTTGTAAGCGAATATATCTACAAAAGAACTGCACACAAGCAATATAGACCATAACCGGGAATCGATTTTCAAAGGTTTGCTTCATCGGTACATGCTTTATGCCGTAAGTGAGAGTGCTCCGAATTTCCCAATTGAGCATACCTCAGACTGTTAGTAACGCCCGACCCCAATGGACTACAGCAACGTGTTACCCCACTGATGGTTGTCGCCATGTCGTTGTAGCTGGTTGTCCTTCTCCTTTTCACCCTCCCCATTTCTACGTTTCGCGCTCTATTATTGTCGGTTGAGGAGGTTTGTCCCTTAGCTTGGGTTTCCATTTTCTTATTTTCGTTGCTTGTTAAGGCAGTAGCTGGTCGGTTGGCGAATTGGGTCATTGGGCAGCAGGTTGTGCATGGCCGTTGCACCATATTGGCTATATTTGAAAATCGTGTTGTTAGGATGATTAACTAATGAATGCTCGGTTACAAAGGAGTAAAATGGGAGAGAGAGATTGCCGATTTGAATGGGGGAGCATACGACCTCACGTTTTTTTCAACTTTAAGTCGAGGTTGCTTTTTGGGGTGGTTACCACTGCGCTCATGATAACCATTATAAAGCAGCTGATGTTCCCCCATGAGCCTTTCACCTGGGGTGGTCCACTCTTCCTCTTTTCCATTATGTTTGTGATAAGTGAGGGGATTTTTGTATTTAACCAGTTGATTGCCCACAGGTACCCTTGGCATCTGAAAACGCGGAAGCGTTTCTCCATGCTTTTTGCCTTCTCTGCAATATGGTTTGTGCTGTGGTTCGTGGTGGCCTTGTGGTTTAAGCCCATGTTTGGTGAAGATTTGGCAATGGAACCGAGCCAGTTCTACCTTAGCGTCGCCTTGTTTATAATGTTTGTGCTTATCTACGTCTTTCTGCTCATTGTGTATAACTACCACCAGAGCTTAACCACCGTAATGTTGGAAAACGAGAAGCTGCAGCAGGAGAAACTTCGCCTCGATTACGTGGCGCTGCAGGACCAGATTAACCCCCATTTTCTCTTCAACAACCTGAGCACGCTCATTGCCATTATAAAAACAGACCCCGACGCTGCAGTTGGTATGGCGGAGAACTTTTCCGATGTGTACCGCTACGTGCTGCAGAGTAAGGAAAAGTTGTCGGTACCGCTGTCGGATGAACTGAAGTTTATAAAGGCTTACCTTTCGCTTCACCAGATTCGGTTGGGCGATGGACTTCTGATAACTTACTCGGTGGATAAAACCTTGCTGGACTACCAGCTGGCGCCACTAAGCCTTCAGTTTTTGGTGGAGAATGCCATTAAGCACAACGTGGCTGCGCTCACCTCCCAACTTCACATTGAGGTGAAGGCTCAGAACGGGCACGTAACAGTAACCAATAACCTTAACCCTAAGAAGACAACCTACTCTACCAACACTGGTCTACAGAATTTGGAGAAGCGTTTTCAGTTTCTAACCAGCAATCCCATTTTGGTTGAAAAGGATGAGCAGAGTTTTACCGTTAAGCTACCACTAATTCAGATGGAAAATGGACGTTAAAGTGGTTATTGTTGAGGACGAGGTTCACACCGGAGCTATGCTTAGGAACATGATTGCTGAGCTCCGTCCAGCCTGGGATGTGCTAGCCATGCTTCAGAGCGTGAAGGATACGGTGGCATGGCTCTCCTCCAACCCGCACCCTGAAATCATCTTTATGGACATTGAGCTGGCCGATGGTAGCTGCTTCGAGATTTTTAATGAGATAGAGGTGGAGAGCGGCATTGTGTTCACCACCGCCTACCACGAGCATGCGCTTAGGGCATTTCAACTTAATAGCATCCACTATTTGCTAAAGCCCATTAAGAAGGATGAGCTGGAGCAGGCCATTGTTAAGTTTGAGAAGATATTGGAACTTATTCAGCCGGAAGAACACGTAGCCATTGATTACCACACTTTGGCGCAGGAGATAACCAACTCGCAGCTGAGCTACCGCCGACGTATTCTGGTGTCGAAAAGGGGAGCCTTCTTTTCGTTGCCAATGGACGATGTGGCTTACATTTATGTGGATACCAAGGTGACCTTTGTGGTGGCCTTCGATGGCAAGCAGTATCCCATTTCGCAGTCGCTCGATAAGCTGGAGCCGGAGCTCGATCCGGCGCTCTTCTTCCGCGCCAACCGCCAAGCCATTGTTAACCTTAACGCCATTGAGAAATTTGAAGCCTACTTCAATGGAAAGCTGGTGCTTCACCTCAAAAACCAGCTGGGTGAGAAGATTATCGTTAGCCGCGACAAGGCCATGGCGCTAAAGAGTTGGATGAACGGGTAGCATCAGAATGGCTGATTGGTTGCTGAAATGGCACTAGAATATTCCGAGTATTTACAGTGGGCACCGGAATTATCAACCCTTGTTGAAGTCTAAAATCCTTTAACTTTCCAGAAAATTGTTGCTACATCTGCCCGGTTCTATCTCGATTATTCCTACTTTCGTTTGAAACAAATGGTTCACGATGGAAAGAATTAGGATTAGCAACAACAAAAACTTTGTCAAACTCATCTTTGGATTTGTATTTCTCAGCTTTGTCTTTGGGTTTGGCACGTCCATATACATTCTGGTTAGGGGTTCTGAACCCAACGTGGAGGGTGATGATTGGTATTTCCTCACCGCAATTTTTCAGGGTGCTATGGCCATCCTCTTCGGATTGCTATTCTTCAAGAGAGAGCGTTACTTTTTTGAGTGGGATGCCACTACTGTAAGGTATTTCATGCCTAACGATAACCAGCTGGAGACGATTGCCATTGTCGATATTCGTGCCGTGACGGTTCGCAAGTATGAAATTGAGCTTACGCTCGACAATTCCGTTAAGGTGATTAGTGTAAAGGATCTTAAGCCGGAGCAAATGCAGCGAGTAAGGCAGCAGCTTGAGGCAATTGGGCAGCAGTGCAAAAAAGTTGAATAGACGATTAGCCATAGCCCACAGTTTTAACCGTGGGTTAGGTGATTACATAAAAGCAAGCAACCGTTTCAACGGTTTGCAAGCAAAGAAAACAGCGTGTAATTATCTCAAGATTTTAATAGCGATTCTGGCTATTCTGAAAATGGCGCACTACTCACATCAAAGTTTGCTATATTTGTGATAAAGTTGTGAATATGACTACAAAAGAGACCATATTATCTTCCATAAAAAAATACAAACCCGAGCTTTCGAGATTGGGGGTTCAAAGCATTGGTCTTTTTGGATCATACTTAAGAGGTGAGCAATCGAGTAAAAGTGATATTGATATTCTAATTGAGTTTAAACCGGGAATGGAGAATTTTGATAACTATATGGCGGCATACGATATTTTGGAGGAGATCTTCAAAAATGAGAAGGTTGAAATAGTTACAAAAAATGGATTGAGTCCATATATAGGACCTAAAATTTTAAATGAGGTAGAGTATGTCTAAAGAGCCTATTGAATACCTGAAGCACATTAGAGACGAGAGTTCCTTCATATTGTCTGTCATCACAAACGACGTAACCAAGGACATTTTTTTGCAAGATGAAACGTTGAAGAGAGCCGTTGTTAGAAGTCTTGAAATAATTGGTGAGGCAACAAAGAAAATACCAGCCGATTTTAAAGTTAAGTGGAATACGATCATGTGGAAGAATATGGCAGGAATGAGGGATAGGTTGATTCATGACTACATGGGCGTTAACTACTCCATTGTTTGGGATGTTGTTAAGAATAAAATACCTGATTTACACCAGCAGATTGTTGAGGTAATAGGGGCGAAATAAACTGCTATTACTATAATTGCCCAACCCCCATGAGCCTCCCCATTTTCTTTGTAATTATTCTTACCTTCCTTATCAACCTTATCACCACGCTTTCCTACTCCGTTCGAATTGTAGGTATTCGAACTGGAAGAATTGCCATCTCCTTTGCACTGTTCAACATTCTGGTGTTGATTTCGCGAACGGCCAACGGATTTCAGGCGCCACTGCTTGCCAGCACCATCGAAAAGAACATAAAGATGGGCATTGGGAGCAACCTGTTCGATTTTCGACTAATCATTTTCTCCTGCACGGTGGCCACCATAGTTGGCGCGCTGCTCATTCCATCCTTTCAGCGCATTCTGTCGGTTGCCGTTAACCGGTTCAGCGTGTATAAGTCGGTACCCAAGGTGCTCTACTACGGTTTTACCAAGGGTGGAATTGCCTACCTCAAGGAAAATATTGTTTCCCCCGATGTGAAGAATATAACCCAGCTCGACTTCAAGGAGAACTTCCCCTGGAGGGTTTTTGTGATGAACATTGTGGCGGTGGCCATTATTACCGTAGGGGTAATTTCGTCGCTCTATGCAGGTTATCTTAATCCAGACCTAAGAACAACTTCAAGCACGCTCTCTTCCGTTATAAATGGCCTAGCCACCATACTGATGTTTGTCTTTATCGACCCGTTTCTGTCGATGATGACCGATGAGGTTGTGCTGGGCAAGTGCAAGGAGTCGGTGTTTCGGAAGTACATTGTATACATGGTTGTTGCGCGAGTTCTTGGGACCCTGGTTGCCCAGCTGCTATTTCTTCCTGCTGCCAAACTTATTGCCATGTTTTCGGGTGTGCTTTAAGAGAGGGGTTTAGGTTGTTAGGCGATTAGGAGTTTGGAATTTGACACTCATTTATAATTTCATTCTAATCGAAGAAATGGTAAATGGATAAATCCATTAAGATTTTGCAGCCGCATTAAATACCCACGGTTAAAACCGTGGGCTATAACGTCGCGTTGAAAAACCAAAACAGTTTTCCCTAAAAAATATTCCTAACTTGGTTTGCGAATAACATATACCTGAAGTTAACATACTTTTGGTGGAGCAATAGTTGGGCTGCACGTAGGTATGCGTGGTTGCACTGATTGTTTAAAAGATGATTTATCTGTCTGAAACTATAATCAAATCTAGCAATTGTGGTAATGTCAGGTTAATGTCGCTCTAATGTCGGTATAAAGACATCGATTATTCTTGGATTGTTTTTTGGTTAATTATAATCTTGCTCAAAATTTCAATGAATTATGAAGCAACCAGATTTAGGCAAAAAAATAGCTGAACTTAGAAAAGCTAAAGGTTTAACTCAAGATGAGCTAGTCAAGAAATGTAATTTAAACGTGAGAACCCTTCAACGGATTGAATCTGGAGAGGTTTCCCCAAGGAGTTACACAGTAAGGATAATTTTTGCCGCTCTGGATTATAATGTTTATGATTCATCGAATCGGATAGCTAATAAGTTCATTAACGTGGGACTTATTATTACCAATCGGCTCGAGCAACTTTATAAATATGTCGTTGATTTATTTAACTTAAAAACAAACACAATGAAGAAACTGTTGATTTTATCGGTTCCCTTTATAACCATTTGTATAGCTCTAGTATTTTCAATTAGTTCTAATGCTAGAGCCCAGGAAAAAATGGCTATTCGTGAGAAATTTGAAAGATGTAGCTCTACCTCTAAGTTTGTTCAATGGTTCAATGAAGGACAAATTGATTCTGTGAGCTTGAGGTATTCTGATAATGCGTGCATGATGCCGGATAAGTACCCGACTTTAAATGACAGAAAAGGTATAAATGAGTATTTTCAGCAGCTGTATAATCGTGGATTTCGATTTACGCAGGATAAATCACTGTCAACTGTTGTGTCGGATTCCATTGCTATTGATAGAGGTATTTGGAGTATTAGTCTTAAATCAACCATTGTTGCAACTGGGACATATTTAACGCAGTGGCGTTATACCGATGGAGGGTGGTGGATTGAAAATGAGATGTCCAAAGCTGATATTGTAAGCAAACAAGAGGAAATAAATTAGCGGTTGTTGTTCACCTTGCTGAAAAACAGTGCAACATCACCGTTGAAGTTCTTACAGCAGAACTTCGGCAACACGAGGTATCTAGTTGAAGAGGTGAAAAATGGATGAATCCATTCCGCTTATTACTATTGTGCATCATAGCCCACGGTTAGAATCGTGGGCTATGCTATTTCATTGGCAAATCAAAACCGGTTTAGCAAAAGGTAACAAGGACAATTATCAGGCATTCCCGGAGAGCATTGCGGCTTTCCCGGAGAGCTTTGCACGTTCCCCGAAGAGTTTTGCAGCGTTCCCGGAGAGTATTGCAGCTTTCCCGGAGAGCTTTGCACGTTTCCCTGAGAGCTTTGCACGTTTCCCGAAGAGCATTGCGGCTTTCCCGGAGAGCTTTGCACGTTCCCCGAAGAGTTTTGCAGCGTTCCCGGAGAGTTTTGCAGCGTTCCCGGAGAGTATTGCAGCTTTCCCGGAGAGCTTTGCACGTTCCCCGAAGAGTATTGCAGCGTTCCCGGAAAGGTTTGCAGCATTCCCGAAGAGAATCTATATTAACAACAATAGGTTCCTACAAATTCGTTTGGCGGGCCTCAACTCTATTTTTAATAGTGCTATCTTTTTCTGTAGCCAGTAACTTTGTCACCTGTCACCAATAGGGGCTAAAGTGTTTAGGGATAAGGCCACCAACTATGGGCCGATGGGGTGCTACCTCTCAACCTCCTGTTTTTCTAAACTATTACTGTGCCGCTGATGTTATACCTTCCGTCCTATAGATTGTTAAACATAAAGTATTGCAAATGAAAGTTCTCCTCACCGGAGCAACCGGTTATATTGCCCAACGATTGCTGCCCGTACTGCTTCAAAATGGCCATCAGGTGGTTTGCTGTGTGCGCGATAGTAAGCGGTTTAACTACCATGGCTATCCCACCGAAAACCTGAGCGTTGTGGAGGTGGACTTTTTGAATAGGGAGACCTTGAGCAATATACCCATCGACATTGATGTGGCCTACTACCTCATTCACTCCATGGCCACGCAGGGGGGCGACTTTGGCGAAATGGAGCAGCAGTGCGCCCTCAACTACCGCGAGCGTGTGGAGCAAACCAACGCCAAGCAGGTGATCTACCTAAGCGGCATTGTAAACGATGACGCGCTCTCCAAGCATCTCGCCTCGAGGAAAAACGTGGAGGATATTCTATCGGAAGGGAGCTTTGCACTGACCACCTTGCGCGCGGGCATAATTGTGGGCTCGGGCAGCGCATCGTTCGAAATTATTCGCGACCTGGTGGAGAAGTTGCCCGTAATGGTAACGCCACGATGGTTAAAAACTCGCACGCAACCCATTGCCATTCGAAATGTGGTGGAGTTTCTGAGCGGGGTGATGGGCAATACGGAAACCTATAACCGAAGCTTCGATATTGGTGGCCCCGATATTCTTAGCTACAAGGAGATGCTCCTACAATTTGCCAAAATACGGGGTCTGAAGCGACGGATATTGGTGGTGCCGGTAATGACTCCGAAAGTATCGTCCTACTGGCTTTACTTTGTTACCGCAACCTCCTTTACGCTGGCGCAGAATCTGGTTAATAGCATGAAGGTGGAGGTGGTGTGCCAACCCAACAACCTTGCTGCCATTCTCGGCATTTCTCTCATCGATTACCAAACCTCCATTCGGCTGGCTTTCGATAGGATTGAGCAAAATCAGGTGCTTTCGAGCTGGAAGGATGCGCAAACCAGCACGCTGCTGCAAAAGGGTATTTCGCACTTTGTGGAGGTTCCTGTCAACGGCTGCTATAAGGATATACGCAATGTGCCTGTGGCCGATACCAGCGCGGCACTCCAGCGAATTTGGGCCATCGGTGGAAAAACGGGCTGGTACTATGGCAATTGGTTATGGGAAATTCGCGGCTTTCTCGATCAGCTCTGGGGCGGCGTGGGCATGCGACGTGGTCGGAAGAGCGATACCGATATTGCGGCAGGGGAGGCTTTGGACTTTTGGAGGGTGCTGCTGGCCAACCGGGCAGAAAAGCGATTGCTGCTCTATGCCGAGATGAAGCTGCCCGGCGAGGCTTGGCTGGAGTTTAGGATAGAGAATAACGTGCTTACCCAAACGGCTACCTTTCGACCGCTTGGGCTACTCGGTAGGGCATATTGGTATGCGGTATTGCCCCTGCATGGCTTCATATTCAGAGGAATGTCAAAGCGGTTGGCTAAAGGTTGATTGGGGGTATTGCTGTTTTCCATCTCCGTATGAATTGTGGGTTATGCTGTTTCCATTGGTAAATGGAGGTAGTTTCAGCGGAATAAAGAGAAATGGATGAATCCATTTTGCGATATCATTGCCTTGCATACCCACGGTTAAAACCGTGGGCTATGACGGAGCGTTGAAGATCGGGGCTATTTTTTGGTGTAGTGTAAACCATTATTCTAAAAGGAAATATCCTTAACTTGCCTTGGGCGGTTGAAATATTTTATTTGTGCTAGAGTCATAGTGCCCTATAGCCCACGGTTTTAACCGTGGGTAAGATGATGCCCAAAAGGCGTTTAACCGTTTTAACGGTTTTATTAGAAATTAATTACCATAACGCCATGCCACATTCATACAACAAAATATGGGTACATGCCATATGGTCAACCAAGGAGCGATTGCCTCTAATCAGGCCGGAGGTGGAAATGCCACTGTTTAGCTTTATCCAAAACCAGCTTAAGGGGCTTGGTTGCCCTGTTCGCATTGTAAATGGCATACCCGACCATGTGCACTGCTTGTTTCTGCTCAGTATGGAGCGTTCCGTTGCTGAAATTGTCAAGCAAATTAAAGGGAGCAGCTCTCACTTTATTAATCAGCAAGAAATGCTGGACGCGAAATTTGCATGGCAAACAGGCTATGCAGCTTATTCGGTTAGTGAATCGCTTGTGGATAAGGTTTTTGAATATATCAAGAATCAAAAGCAGCACCATTTAAGAAGATCTTTTCTTGATGAGTATGATGAGCTTATTAAACTCCATAATGCATCTAGGAATAGCTAGAAATGGATTAATCTTAAGGTTTTGCTGCTGCATTGAGTACCCACGGTTAAAACCGTGGGCTATGACGGCTCGTTGAAACTGTTCCTGGAATTGTTTGCTGCATCCCCGAAGTGGTTTTAGATTAAATACGGTGGGTGCGCTACCGCACAACTCCAATCTTCGGACCTCCGTTTTTCCCCTATCACTTTTTAAAGATTTAGAAAACAGCCAAATGCCCCATTGGCATTCTGGCATATTGGCACATTTTTTCCGTCTTTGGACTTTCTAGATTGTTCGTTTTTAAGCACCATGTGTAACGTTTCCGAACAGTAAGCACAGGGGAAAAAATTTACAAATAATTATTAATCATGGTTTTGACGTGTTCGGCATTTTAGCTGTTAATTCGAAGGATGTGGTGCATTTTTAGCCAAGGACATATTGCAAGATGCTGATTATTTGAACTCTTTATATAGAATTGTGGCTTTTGCCCAAGAAGAGGGTGTGTGAGTTAGAGGATAAGACGACATTCATACAATATTGGCAGCCATGAATAATCACAACATCATCATTGCAGTTCGCAACATCAACAAGTATTGGAAATACTCGCTGATAAACATTAGCGGATTGGCCATTGGCATTGCATGTGTAATATTCATTGTGCTTTACATCAACGATGAATCAAAGTATGATAAGTTTAATGCCAAGGCTGACCGTATCTACCGAGTAAATCGGTTGTATAACTCCAACAACGTGAATGAGGATGCTGCTACCATGGAGTTTCCTTGTGCTCCGGCGTTGGAATTCGATTATCCCGATATTGTTGAAAGGGCTGTGCGCTTTTTCAACTTCATGCGCGATGATATATTCGTTGAGTACGCGAAGGACAGCAACGAGGTGGTTCGGTTCAACGATAAGGGCTTCTTCCTTGTTGACTCTACCGTTTTCGATGTCTTCTCGCTCCCATTTGTGGAGGGCGATTCTAGAACGGCTCTCGACCGTCCCAACACCATTGTAATTACCGAGTCAACGGCCATGCGATACTTTGGCAATGAATCGCCCATTGGAAAAACGCTTCGAATAGAGGAGGGGGTAAACTTTGAGGTCACCGGGGTTATTAAGGATATTCCTTCTCAATCGCACTTTAAGATTAACTTTCTAGCTTCGCTCACTACCTTTCGATTGCTGGCTGGTGGAAGGCTTCCACAAACGTGGATTTGGAATCCTTGCTGGACATACGTGCTCCTTAGACCTGGAATTACTCAGCAAATGCTCGATGCCAAGTTTCCCCAGTTCTACAAAAATCACTATGACGATCTTAAGGACCAGGATGTAAAAATTTACCTGCAGCCGCTAACCGATATTCACCTGAAGTCGCATCATGTATATGAAATGCACCAGAACGGCAACAGCATGTACATCTATATTCTTTCAATTATCGCTGCTATTGTTTTGCTGATGGCTTGCATTAACTTCATGAACTTGGTAACGGCTAAATCGGCAGGAAGAGCCAAGGAGATTGGGATTAAGAAGGTGTTTGGAGGAAACCGTGCGCAGCTAGCACGACAGTTTTTGGGCGAAGCTATCTTTCAAACCTATATCGGGTTAATCTTTGCAATTGTAATTGTAGAGCTGTTGCTGCCAAGTTTTAATAGCTTTACGGGGAAAAGTATTGAGGAAGGTGCTCTGTTTCATCCAATATCAATAGCCTACCTAGTTTTTCTAGGTCTCATTGTAGGTGTGCTTGCCGGAGCCTATCCCGCTTTTTACCTCTCCTCGTTTCAGCCGCTAGCGGTACTAAAAGGAAGACTTTCGGCTGGTTCCCGATCGTCCGTTGCGCGAAAGGTGCTGGTTGTTGTTCAGTTTACCATTTCCATAAGCCTAATAATTGGCACCATGGTGGTCTTCTCGCAGCTCAACTTCCTCCGAAACGCTGAGTTGGGGTTCAAAAAGGATCACATCATCACCGTTCAGCGAACAGGGCAAATGTTCCAAAACTATGAGGCATTTAAACAGGAACTACTCAAGAACAAGGATATTCAATATGTGACAGGATCTGAAGATGTATTGGGGGTGAACCATAACACACGGGCTTATGAAGTTGAGGGTCTTACGGCTGCTGGTCAAAACTTCTATATTCCAACGTTTTTGGTGGATTGGGATTTTCTGGAAACCTTCGGTATTAAGGTTGTTTCGGGTCGTGGATTCGACCGGAGATTCCCTAGCGACACGGTTAACGCCGTAATGATTAATGAGCACATGGCCAAGAATTTGGGGTGGACCAATGAATCGGCCATTGGGCGTTGGGTAAAATCGCAGGATGGTAATGAGCGGGTGATTGGAGTTTTCCGTGATTTCAATGCCATGTCGCTCCATCGACCAGTGAATAACTTTATTCTCGACATGTTCCGCAGACCAGCCGTGTTTGCAAACGTTATTGCCATTAGGGTGAATTCCGATAACTATCCTGAGTTGATTAAGTTTATTGAGGAGAAGTGGAAACAGTTTAACCCGACTCGGCCATTTGAATATAGGATACTCAATTCGCAGCTGCAGGCTCTCTACTCCGATGAGGATCGATTTGGCAAATTTTCGCTCATGCTTACGCTGCTAGCCATTATGATTGCGAGCTTGGGGTTGATAGGGCTAACCCTGTTTCTTGCTGAGCAGCGGACCCGTGAAATTGGAATTCGTAGGGTATTAGGTGCAACAACAATGAATATTGTAAGACTATTGTTTAGCGAGTTTACACTGCTGCTGCTTATTTCCAACATTATTGCTTGGCCAATAACTTACTTTATTACCACGCGCTGGCTTGAGACTTTTTCACGACACATTCTAACTCCGTGGGGGCTGTATGCGTCTGCAACAATCTTTACGTTGCTCCTTGCCCTAGTCGTTACTGGTTACCATGCCATTCGTACTGCACACCTCAATCCTGCCAAAACACTCAAATACGAGTAAGGCAAAGCGTTTAAAGGGAAGAATAATTGCATTAAAATCGAATACTTATTATATAAGATAAAGGTGATGAAGAGCAGTGCGGCCTTCACTAGATTGGGTTGGATGTAATGGAATGTGAATACCCATAGTTTTAACCGTGGGTAATGAAGACAATCTCATTTCTCACTGGCAAGGTTCATAACTGGTGATAGAGATTAGATGTCGATTTCCTCTAAGTATTTAAGGCATCCCGAAAACAAATAGGCAGAAGACTATAGGTAGGCGCTTTTAACTTACGAAGTCCCAACCTCCATTGATTGTATGCAGTTGAAATCCACCAATTGTCTCATTGACAGTATTGGCAAATTGCCCCGACTGCTACGGCATCACCACGGCGCCCATGAGCACCTGCAGTTCTACCTCGGCAGTCTTGGCCTGTAGCTGGGCGTTGAGGTAGCGATATTCGGCATCGAGGTAGCGGTTTTGGGCATCGCGCAGCTCTAGGTCGCTAAACACGCCAATCTTATACTTCTCGAGCGCAACCTCGGCGTTTATCTTGGCCATCTCCACCGACTTTTTTCCAAGATCGACCAGCGCTACGGCTAGCCTCAAATCGTTAAAGAAGCTAACGGCCTCACCCTTCAGGTTGAGCGTGGTGGCCTGGTTCGAAAGGTCTTGGTTATCGCGCTGCAGGCGAGCATTCTTTATGGCTCGGTTAGCGTTCATCCCATTGAAGAGGGTGATGGAGGCCCCAAGTCCAAACGATGGGCCAAAGGAACGGTTAACCTCAGTAGATCCGTCGGGTGTGCTAACTCGGGAGTAGCTGTAGGCCGACGATAGGTTTATGGTTGGATAACGTTTTGCCTGTGCCTTTCGCACCGAGAGCTCCTTGGTGCGCAGATTCATCTTGGCAAGCAGCAACTCCTTATTCTGGGCTAGCAACTTGTCGAATATTTGGCTTAATTCTATTTGCTGCGATTCGGGCATATCCGGTGCAACCTCAAACTCGGTTTCGGGGTCTCGACCCATTAGCTTGTTGAGGTTTACCTTTAAGTTTTGAACGTTATTGCTCTGCTGTAGCAGCTGGGCAGAGTCGGCCCTGAAGTCGACGTCGGCCTGCATGACTGCCAGCTGATAGCCGGCACCAATCTCAGCCTTTTCGCGGGCTATGTTGAGCCTAGTGCGCGAAAGGTTTAGCACCACGCGGTAGTTGTCCTTCAGCTTCTCCTCCTGCACAATGGTGTAGTAACCCAAAATGGTTGACGAAACGGCATCCTCCACCGCCATTTGGAGCGACAGGTCGCCCATCTGCTCCATGGTGGCATACTGTTCTCTGGTGGCAAACATGGCAAAACCGTCGAATAGCGTCCAACTCAGCTGTACTCCTGCTGCTTGGTTGTGGGTGGGGTAGGAGGAGTTAGCGTAGGAGGTGCCACCGGAATAGGTTTGGTTGAGATTGGAGAGGCTATTGTTGGCAGAGGTATTTGCGTTTACTGTTGGGAGGAACCCTGCATTGCCAAGGCTGTTGTTGTTTTTGGCAATGGAAGCATCGTTGCGAGCCATTCTGATGGAAAAGTTGTTTTCCAGCGTTTGCTTCACAGCCGTGCCAAGGCTAAGTGTATCCTGTGCTGAAACTACAACCGGCAGCATAATAAGCATCGCTGCCAGTTTAATGGTGTTAAGCTTACTCCTCATGACTAATAACATTTGCCTTTGTGGTGGAAAGATAGGTGTAGAGTGCAGGGATAACGTAAAGGGTGAGCACAAGCGCAAAGAGTAATCCTCCAATAATGGTTATACCCATAGGAACACGGCTAGTAGAAGCGGCACCGAGTGCCAGTGCTATGGGAAGTGCTCCAAATATTGTTGCCAAGCTGGTCATGAGAATGGGGCGTAGACGTTGGCGAGCAGCATGCTCCACTGCATCTACTCTATTCATGCCCTCCTGCTTCTTTTGGTTGGCAAACTCCACAATTAGAATTCCATTCTTAGTAACAATCCCCACCAGCACCACAATACCAATTTCGCTGAATATGTTGAGTGTTTGTCCGAAAAGCCAGAGCGATAGCACGGCTCCTGCCAACGCCAGCGGCACGGTAAACATAATAATGAGCGGATCGCGGAAGCTCTCAAACTGTGCCGATAGTATTAGGTAAACCAGCACCAGCGCCAGGAAGAAGGCAAACGCTAAGCTGTTGGAACTCTCCTCGAATTGCTGCGATGTTCCGGTAAGGGTGGTGGCAAAGGTGTCGTCGAGCGTTGATTTGGCAATGGCGCGCATGGCGTCGATACCCTGACCGAGGGTGTAGCCCGGAGCAGTTGATGCGCTAAAGGTTGCTGACACATATCGGTTGTAGCGGTAGCGCTGCGGCGGTATGCTCTGCTCGGTGGTGGTTACTATGCTACCCAAATCCACCAAACTACCACTGCTACTGCGGATGTATATCCCCGAGAGGTCGGAGGGCTTGTCGCGGTAAATGCGGTCGGCCTGACCTATAACGTAATACTGTTTTCCATTTCGGATAAAGAAGCCGTACCGTTGTCCGCTGAAGTAGAGCTGAAGTGCTTCTGCAATATCTCGCACTGCAATGCCCGATGCTCGTGCCTTGTCGCGGTTGATCTTTACAACTAGTTCTGGTTTGTTAAACTTAAGGTTAACGTCCACCACCTGAAAGTGTGGGTCGGCTTGCGCCTTCGCAAGAAATACCGGAACAACCTCCTTTAACTTTTCAAAGTTGGGTGCCTGTATTACAAACTGAACGGGAAGGCCACCACCTCGTCCGGTGCTGATGGTTTGGTCCTGCACGACGAACGAGCGGGCAAAGCTTTCCTTTTTGAGAAATCCTGATATTTGGTTGGCCAGTTGGTCTTGTGTTCGAACACGTTCGTTGGGCTGAGTGAGCAGCAGCCGAATGAACCCGTTGTTGCTACCGCCGCCATTCCAGCCAGGAGAGGTAACTTCGATAATTGCTTTTTTCTCCGGAATAGTGTCAACGTAGGTTGCCAGCTTCATCATGTAGGCATCCATGGCTTCGTACGATGTTCCTTCCGGGGCAGTGGCCATAATGGAAAGGCGACTCTTATCTTCCATGGGAGCCAACTCCGAGGGAATCATACGGCCAATAAGTACAATTACCGCTAGGGCAACCAGCATAATTGCATAGGCTAACCAGCGGCGGTGCATAAAGGCAATGAGCGAACGACCGTAGAAGGCTGAAAGTTTGTCGATGCCACGGCCAACTGATGCCATAATACGTCCTTCCTTCTGGTTCCGCTTCAGCAACCGGGTGCTCATCATGGGAGTGAGGGTAAGGGAGACCAATGCAGATATTAGCACCGAGCTGGCCACCACAAGTCCAAATTCGCGGAAGAGCCTTCCGGTAATTCCCTGAAGGAAAACTATGGGCATGAATACCGCCACGAGGGTGATGGTAGTGGAGATAATGGCAAAGTAAATTTCGTGACTGCCTCGGTGGCCGGCCTTGAAGTTGTCCATGCCACCCTCAATTTTGGCGTAGATATTCTCCAGCACCACAATGGCATCGTCCACCACCAAGCCGGTGGCAAGTACAATTCCTAGCAGTGATAGAATGTTGATGGAGAAGCCTGCAACATACATTACAAAGAAGGAGCCAATTAGCGAAATGGGAATGGCAATCATAGGGATGAGGGTGGTTCTCCAGCTTCTGAGGAAGAAGAACACTACCAACACCACAAGGCCAAAGGCAAGCAGTATGGTTTCCTCCACCTCCGAAATGGCTTTGCGGATAGTGACAGTGGAGTCATAGGCGTAGGTGATAATGATGTCGGAGGGAAGCTCTTTCTTGAGCTGCTCAATGCGCTTGTATGCTTCGTCGGCAATATTGATGTAGTTGGCTCCGGGTTGAGGGTTTATGGCCACACCAACCATGGGTATTAGGCCATTTCCACGCAAAAGCGTTTTCTCATTTTCGGCAGCATAGCCAGCTTCACCAACGTCTTTAAGCCGAATAGGTATGCCCTTTACATCCTTAATTATTAGGTTGTTGAACTGTTCTGGTGTTTCTAGTCGCCCAAGGGTTCGAATGGAAAGCTCAGTGTAGTAGCCCTCTATTTGCCCAGTAGGTAGTTCCACATTTTCCCGTGCAAGAGCATTCTTAATATCGCTCGGGGTGAGGTTGAAGGAGGCCAGCTTTCTGGGATCGAGGTAGAGGCGCATGGCGTAGCGCTTTTCGCCCCAAATATTTACCTGACTAACACCTGGAATTGTTTGAAGTCGTTCCTTAATGACGTTGTTGGCAATATCGGTGAGCTCAAGAAGGTTGCGTTTTTTACTCTGGACGGTAATAGCCAGTATAGTTTCGGCATTGGCGTCGGCCTTTGTAACAATGGGTGGGTCGGCATCGGGTGGAAGGTTTCTAATGGCTCTTGATACGCGGTCGCGCACGTCGTTCGCAGCGCCCTCCATATCTATTCCTAGGTCGAACTCAATGGTAATGGAACTTCTACCATCGGAGCTGGAGGAGGTGATGGATTTAATACCGGCAATACCATTAATGGAGGCTTCGAGCGGCTCCGTAATCTGGGCCTCAATTATGTCGGAGTTGGCTCCCGTGTAGTTGGTCGATACGGTTACTATTGGTGGGTCTACGCTTGGATACTCGCGCACTCCAAGGTAGGTAAAGCCGATAATACCAAAGAGAACTATTACGATTGATAGCACTGAGGCCAATACGGGCCTATTGATGCTGAGGGATGATATGTTCACGCTTTTGTTTTTTACAACGGTTGAACCAAGAGAGTTGGGTTAGGCATTACATTAAGGGATTACTTCGTTGCACTGCCTTTCTTTACTAACTTGCCGACTTAATTTTGCAGTTCAATTGATACTGGCATTCCATCGCGCAATGACGTAAGCCCTGTAAGGATTAGCGTGTCTCCCATCGAAATACCACTCGAGATCTCAGCAGTTTCACCGGTGCGTTCACCAATAATAACCATTCTTTTAGAGGCCTTGCCATTCTTTACAATAAACACCGTTTGCTTGTTCATCTCTGGTACAATGGCCTGCGGCGGAATGGAAATTACATTGGGCAGATTTTCAAATGTGATGGTAACTCTGGCAAAGGTTCCAGGGATAATATTTCCTCCAATATTTTGAAAAAGTGCTCTCACCTTCAGCGTTCTGGTGTCAGGATCTAAAACTGAGGCGGTGGCATAAACTTTAGCCGTATGTTGCTCGGCGCTGTTGCCAAGGGAGAACTTAATTTCAATTCCCTTATGAATAAACTGAACATAGCGCTCTGGAACGTCGAACTCCACCTTGAGCGGGTTGTCCTGCACCATGGTGGCTACCACCGTGTTGGGTGAAACATAGGAACCTAAGCTCACATTACGTAAACCAACCTTTCCGCTAAAGGGTGCTCTGATTTCGGTTTTTGCTATCTGTGCTTTACTCAGGGCAATATCGGCACGAATACCTTCTAGCGTATTGAGTGCGGCATCGTAGTCTTGCTGGCTTAGTGCTTGCAGATCGAGCAACTTCTTTTTACGTGCCACATCTTCGGCGGCAAGTTTTTCGTCGAGTTTCTTCTTATCGAGCGTTGCCAAAATATCGCTATCGTTTATTTGCGCCAGTAAATCTCCTTTGTTTACGGAGGTCCCTTCAACAAGATTTAGCGTCACAATTTTTCCAGATGTTTCCGCTTGTAGCGCAACCTGCTCGTTGGGGAGGATAGTTCCGGGAAGTTGAAGAACGCGTTCGGCAGGTAAAGATTTTACCACAAGGGCATCCACATAGGTAACGTTACCACCTTTTGCTCCCTTTCCGGCACTGTTTGGCTTTTGTGATGTTCCGCATGAAAAAAGCACCATAGCCGCCAACATTACGGTGCTAAGAAGGATAATTTTTTTCTTTATCATATTTTTATCTCTAATGCAGTATAACCAAATGATCGTTCATTTTGATCGGAGCCAAAGGTAAAGGTTTATTCCAAACAACTCTTTTAGTAAAAGTTTCTCATTGGAGGTTTTATACATATTCCAAACCGTATCATGGAACCATACTCTTTGTAATCTAAGAGACTTTCACCATAACCATTGTACCATTGCACAAACAAATATTGGTTGGCATTGTAGCTTGGTTTGTAGTTAAGCTCCACCTGTGTGTTGATATTCGAAAAGTTTGCATTGGGATTGATTATTGCTGAAAACCAAAACTTGTCGTTTTCGCTGCGGTAATTTATGGCGAAGAATCCATAGCCTCTATAATTAAAAAGATCACTGTTTTCGGGAGCTAATAATCCATACCAAATTTTGGTTTGAAGTGAAATCTCAGCATTGAAGAAGTATACTCCTGAAAATGCAACGTAGTTCCAAGCACGGGAAAAGATAGAATCGCGGCCATTTGATTCATGCTCGATGGAGAATGTTCCAATTCCCTTTAATTCATTGTTTTGGATTATTGGCTTTACTAGTAAAAGTCCTGGATTGTAGTTATTGTCTGCAAATGGAGATGAGTCTTCATATACATTCCAGAACGACTTCTGGGTATAGATCAACATCAAAAAGGTTTGTAGCGGAAGTACTGATTTTGTTAATCGCTGGCGTATACTAAATTGAAATTTTGCATCAGCGGTGTGATTGTCAATTTTTGTGTTTGTTGGGATGCCGCTAACAACATAGTTGTCTTTATACATCCCAAAACTCGGTTGTTTGTCGAATAAACGGATGATTTGATCTTCAGAAATTTGCAAGTAAGTTGGGTTGTGGATGTTTTTTGAGGAGTCATTTAATTGCCGAATCATCTCTTCAATATCTTTTCCTTGCGCCATTAATCTTGCTTGGGGAAGTTGGAGTAGACAAAGTAGGGCAAGAAGCCATATAATATTCTTCTTCAAATCGTTTTTGACAAAAGATGATAATATCCACATCATAAAAGCCGAATTGTAGGTTGAGGTTTTTTTTTCAATCATTCCATAGGTTTTTTAGAATGCACAGCAATAAGAGGGAACCAAACAACAGCGATAATATACTAATATAAAGTGGAATTGTTTTTTTTGTGGGTGGTGTAATTCAATTATTTTCATTGAAATAGGCCTCCGTTTCTCTTGAGACCTTTATATATAGTTCGTTTGGCAAGATTGTGAAAAACCTATGCTTATCGGTCCGTAATTATTTGTGAAAAAGGGGAAAAGAATTCTAGAGTACCTGTGGTGATTACTATTTTTCACTATGGCTTTGCAAGTTCTAACATCTTGATGAGCTAACTATTTAGTGGGCATCAATCCCCAAGCGCATCAGGAAAAGGTGGAAGAGCGTTTTGGTAATTTCATCCATATACTCTCTTACTGCCTTTACGCTGCCGGGTAGGGTATAAACAAAAGTATCTCCCATTAGACCAGCCACACTACGACTCAGGAGAGCGTTGGGCTTTTCTGCGCCATACTTAACGCGAATCATCTCCATTATACCGGGTAGCTCTTTGTCGAGCATGGAGGAAACCACTTCGGGGGTAATGTCGCGAACACCTACACCCGTTCCTCCGGTGGTGATTACCACGTTTACGCCATCGCTCTGTGCCTCCTCCAAAAGGTCGCGCAGCATCTGCTCGTTGTCGGGAATCAGCCTATAGGTAACCTCATGGGTAAGGCCTAGGTTTTGAAAGTAGGTTGTGAGCATTTTTACCGCTTCCGGTCCGCTGAGGTCTTCGTAGGTGCCACTGCTGGCACGGTCGCTAAGGGTAATTACAAGTGCCTTATAAACTTTTGGTTGATATTCTAAGGTTTCACCAGGGAGTATGGTGCCAGGTTGAATTACCCTTGCAAAGATACCCTCCTTAGGCATTACACAGTTTCCCACCTCGCGGTAAATGGCACAACCGTCACCATGGCACTTTTTGCCAATTTGCGTAACCTCTAAAACCACCTTGCCACAGGTGAAGATATCACCGGGGTGGGTCTTAAAAACGTCCATTCCTTCGGTGGTGATGTTTTCGGCAAACTCGCCCCATGCCGGCATTCGTCCAGCCATTTCGGCAAATCGGTCGAAGCTCTCCTTTCCCAGTAAGCTAACCTGTCGATGCCAGTCGCCAGCGTGGGCATCGCCTGCCACACCAAGCAAGTTGAGTTCTATCTTGCTTACTGGATGTTTTATTTCGCCCTTCTTCTCTGAAATATTTACGGAAACTACGTTTAGCTTAACAGTCGACATTGCTTGTTCAGTTGATTAATGGATAAATTAGATGTGGGCTTACTTTTTTGTCTTTTCCAGTAGATGGATATTCTCAATGGTCATTGCCTTGTCTACGGCCTTACACATATCGTAAATGGTAAGTAGCCCAACGCTCACTCCGGTGAGGGCCTCCATTTCCACGCCTGTTTGGCCAATGCATTTGGCGGTGCAGGTAATCTCCACGCCCTCGTTGGTAAGGGTGGCCTTAACATCTACCTTGGTTAGAAGCAGCGTGTGGCAGAGCGGAATAAGATCGGCAGTTCGTTTGGCAGCCTGAATGCCCGCAACCTCAGCAACGGTGAGCACGTCACCCTTTTTGTTGGCATTCTCACGTACCTGCCTGCCTGCCTCAGCATTCAACCTTATAAAGCCGGAGGCTTTTGCTTCTCTTGTTTGCTGTGGCTTATGTCCCACATCCACCATGTTTGCCTTACCTGCCTTGTCGATGTGTGACAGCTCGTTTTTTTCCATCTTCTATATTATTTGGCCATAACAATTGATGGGCAAATTCTGAATCTTAATATTTCAAGT
>DATKTT010000271.1:0-3473 GCA_035530955.1 Williamwhitmania sp.
TTTTTTCAAACAGTATGCGGTTGATTATGATGAACGGTATGTATGGGATTAACTCCGTAGGTTTATTGTTGCGATGAAAGGTGTATATTACCTTTCGCCCCTTCAGGGCTTCCACGAATCTGCAATGGTATACACAGGGCTTTGCTACGCGCCGCCCTGTGCTGTTACGTTTCGGGGCTTTGCCCCTGATCGGTTGAAATCATATGGTAAGAATGGAAGGTCGAAATGCAGCAATTGCTAACTCGGTCTGAAGGAAATATATATTAACTCTGCAGTGTTTCGGGGCGTTGCCCCACAACTGTTCAATGCTCATCCTGGGTACAGAAGGTAGCCATGCTGCCAAATCGTGCTCGCTCTGAAGGAGCGACATGTAAAAGCACAGGGTGCAACCCTGTGTCATTGTGATTGGCAGGATTTGAGGGCTGAAGGCCCGAGATGTGATAAATTTGCAAGGACGGTATTGCAGCTGATCTTAAAAAAAATGGCCGAAGGGAATCCCGAACCCTCCGGCCTAACCTAAACCCAATTAAACCTGAAAACGACTCTCTTACTTGAGAGTAAACCTTGCCATTTTTGTTTGTGCCGAGTTAGGCCCAATGTGTATCTCAAATACTCCCGGATCCCAGGAGTAATCCATATTGCTGTGGTAGTATTTCAAATCGTTGGGGGTGAGCGTAAAGGTAACCGCAACACTCTGTCCGGCGGGAATGAATACCTTCTTAAACCCTTTCAGCTCTAGAACTGGTCTGGTAACCTCACCAACCAAATCACGAACGTAGAGTTGAATAACCTCCTCGCCGTTAACCTTACCCGAATTCATTACGCTTACCCTTGCCACGATGGTGTCGTTGGCATTGTATTCGCTTTTGTCGAGTACCACGTTGGAGTAATCGAAGGTGGTGTAGCTAAGTCCATAGCCGAACGGGTAAAGCGGGTCGTTGGAGCAGTCGATATATTTCGACTTGTACTTCTCAACCTTTGATGGATCAACAGGGCGTCCTGTATTCTTGTGGTTGTAGTAAATGGGGACTTGCCCCATATTTCTTGGAAATGACATTGTTAACCTGCCTGATGGATTATACTTTCCAAAAAGAACGTCGGCCACGCCATTTCCGGCCTCGGTGCCGCCAAACCATGCCTCAAGAATGGCTGGAGCAATGGCATCGAGATTTGTAATAGTAAGGGGTCGACCATTAAAAAGCACAACTACCGTGTTTGGATTTGCCTTGATCACTGCTTCTGCCAGCATTTGCTGAACTCCAGGAAGGTCGATGTTGCTTCTGCTGGCAGCCTCACCGCTCATGTCGCGGCTCTCACCAAGCGCAAGAATTACCACCTGTGCGCTTCGGGCAGCAGAAACGGCTTTAGCAATACTTACAATGGAGTTATCGTTAATGTCACAACCCTTTTCGTAGGTGATTTTGGTGTTAGGGGAGAGTGCATTTTGTACACCTTCGAGGAGTGAAATACACTTGTTTCCATCACCAGCTGCCGACCAGCTGCCGAGCATTTCCTGCTTAGCATCGGCAAGAGGTCCAATCACTGCGACAGAGTTAACCGAGGAGGAGAGTGGAAGCACATTGTTCTTGTTTTTCAAAAGAACGCACGATCGAGCGGCAAACTTGCGAGCAAATGCCATATGCTCGGGAGTCATAATTTGGGATTTTTCCCTTTCGCTGTTGCAGTAGCGGTAAGGATCGGAAAAAAGACCCAACTCATACTTAGCTACAAGAATGCGCTTAACCGCTTCATTGATTGTTTTCACAGAAACCTTTCCCTGCTTAACAAGTCCAGCTAAATATTTATTATAAATGTCACCCTGCATGTCCATGTCGACTCCGGCATTGATAGCCAATCTACCGGCATCTGCAGAGTCGGCGGCCACTCCATGTGGAATTAGCTCATTAATGGAGGTGTAATCGGTAACAACAAATCCTTTAAATCCCCACTGTTTACGGAGAATGTCGTTGAGGAGCCAAGCATTGGAGGTTGATGGTGTTCCATTAATTTCGTTGAAGGAGGTCATTACCGAGCCCACACCTGCATCTACGGCAGCTTTGTAGGGTGGAAGATAATTTCCAAAAAGCGTTTGCATGGACATATCCACAGTGTTGTAATCACGACCAGCCTCCGGTGCACCGTAGGCAGCAAAGTGCTTAACACAGGCAAGAAGTGTGTTGTCATCGGCAAGGTTATCTCCCTGAAAGCCCTTCACTCGAGTTGCAGCAATTTGGCATCCAAGCCAGGTGTCCTCACCGGCTCCCTCCATCACTCTGCCCCAGCGAGGGTCTCGGGTAATGTCAACCATAGGAGCGTAGGTCCAGTTGATTCCTTCGGCTGTGGCCTCGTCGGCTGCAATTTGTTCCGAATGTTCTATGGATTCCAAATCCCAGCTGCAGGCTTGGGCAAGCGGAATGGGGAAAATGGTTCGGTGTCCATGTATTACATCATAGCCAAAAATTAGGGGGATGTGCAGCCTCGATTCTTCCACAGCCACCTTCTGTAGCTTGCGAACGTAATCAACTGTGTAGGCATTGAATATGGCACCAGCCTTTCCTTCCTTTATTAGCTGTATGTAGTTGTTGTTCATTACCGGTCCGGTAACGTCCCAGTCGCTGGTAAAGAGCGATAGCTGACCAATTTTTTCCTCCAGCGTCATCAGCTTTATTATGGAGTCGGCCTTTTGTTCATAAACAGCATTTGCCGATTCGGGCCTGTGGTTACATGCCTGAAAAATTGTGATTAACCCTGGAATGGTTAGGCTAAGTAAAGCTTTTAATTTCCAGTTCATGGTTATATATTTTGAGATGAAGATTATCCTTTTTTAGACTAGCGTGTTTAGCGACTATTGTTGCTTAACAGGTGCTTTTGCATACTTAAAATCGAGCAGTGAAAGCCCCTTCTGAACTTCAGGAATAGTGGAAAATAGGTTCCACAATAATCCGGTTCGATAGTTTTCAATCATCACAACAATAGGTCCTTGGTCGATGGCTAAGTAGTTATCGGCATACCAGTTTTTTTGTTCAGAAAAGGCGTCGGTAAAGCCATACTTCCCCCAAATTTTACCGCCAAGATCATAGTAAAAATGTTTCAGTGCAGCCATGCTTTGCTCTGGCGTGTAAGGAAATGCCGAAAGCGCAGCAGTTGGGGAAATTACGCCCAAGTCATTGGTGGGCGATTGGGCTGAGTACCCTTCGTAGTTGTCGCTGGCGGTTAATCCCCAGCAATTCTCACCATATCCCTTGTAGTGTTTAGGATTTTTGACGCAGTAGGTGTAGTTAATGAGCGTTTGATTTCTATTTAACTCTTCGTAGTTGGCATACCTATCCGAAAGACCATTGGGATTAAGTCCCAAAAAGGAATATTGTGTAAAGAAGAGTGGACCTCCATATGGGAATCCAAGTGCAAGTGGATAGCCATAGTAGCTGTTCCCATTGTAAAAATGGTTAGATTTTGTCCATCCGGCATGGTAA
>DATKTT010000272.1:0-3479 GCA_035530955.1 Williamwhitmania sp.
AACAGTTCCCTTAACTACTCCAACCTGACCAAAGGCAACTCCAAAGCTGGACAGGGTTAGAATAAAGGCCAAAAAAAGCAATTTTTTCATGAGAACTCTTTTAGGTAAGTAAATTAGGTTGTTAGGTGTATTTTTGATCAACGGAGTGTCAACACCCCAAATTAATGGTTGCAAAGAAAAAAAAAAAATTCATATATTCATCCCCCTTTTTCACTGCTCCTCGGGGCAGACCTCTTTTTTTTGATAAACGACAGATTATCAGTTATCTGCCTCAACAAACTTGTGCAATTATGAAAAAACTCTACATCAAATGGCTTCCTCTGGTAGCCACTTTCGTGCTTTTTTTAGCTATCCAGACCCAGGCTCAGGAGAAGCAGTATCGGGTAGGTTGTATAGCTTTTTACAACCAGGAAAATTTTTATGACACCATTCAAGACCCCACCATCAACGATCATGATTTTCTTCCAAATGGGCCGTACCATTGGAACACCGAGCGCTACCAAACTAAATTGGATCACATGTCCACCGTTATTTCCCAAATTGGAAGCGAACTTTTTCCTGGTGGTCCTGCCATTATCGGAATTTCAGAAATTGAAAATAGACAGGTGGTGGAAGATCTAGTAAATACTCCCAAACTAAAAGCATCAGGTTATCAATTTGTACATTACGAGAGTCCCGACAGTCGTGGAATTGATGTTGCCCTGCTCTACCGCCCTGCATTTTTCAAGGTAACCAACACCCGGTCGGTTCGTCTTGTTATGAAAGACAACCCAGATTTTAAAACTCGCGACCAATTAGTTGTAAGTGGAATTTACGATGGAGAGCCATTACATATTATAGTAAACCACTGGCCCTCGAGGTTTGGTGGCGAAAAAAAGAGTTTGCCGAACAGGAAGGCTGCTGCCGAACTCACAAAGTCGCTTGCCGATTCCATTCTAGCCATCGACCCCAATGCAAAAATTATTATCATGGGAGACCTCAACGATGACCCCACCAGCCCTAGCCTCATTAAAACGCTTGGTGCAAAAGGCGAAAGGCAAGATGTTGGGCCGAAAGATTTCTTCAACACCATGTATCAACTATTCAAGGAGGGGAATGGATCGCTCGCCTACCATGACACGTGGAATCTTTTCGACCAAATTATCATTTCAGAGCCGCTGCTCAATGCAAAGCCGGGCACCTACAAATTTTTGAAAGCAAAAATATTTAAGGCAGACTTTATCACCCAGCAAGATGGCCAATTTAAAGGTTATCCTCTGCGCACATACGTTGGAACGACCTATCAAGGTGGCTACTCCGACCACTTTCCTACCTATATCTTTATTGCCAAAGAAATCATCAAGTAGCACAATGTTCTAATTTGAACTAAAAAGGGCTGTCAGAAATATTCCGACAGCCCTATTTAGTTTTCATTAGTGAAGCTAGCCTAACAATCCCAGCTTAATGGCCCGGTCCAAATCTTCGGGTGTATCGATGCCAAAGCTCTCCAGATGGGTCTGCTCCACCATTATCTTATAGCCATTTTCTATCCAGCGTAGCTGCTCCAGCGATTCAGCCAATTCCAGCGGCGTTTGTTCGAGACGAGTAATCTCTTGGAGAATCTCTGTTCGGTAACCATAAAGCCCAATGTGCTTAAGAAAAATGTGCTGCATTGGCCAATCTTCCTTTTCCGCACCTCGAATAAATGGAATTGGGCTCCGGCTAAAGTAAATTGCCTCCTTATTGTTATTGATAACTACCTTAGGGCTATTGGGGTTAAATATGTCCTCGCTGGGACTAAATGGTTTAACGAGGGTTGCGATTTGAGCATCCTTCTCAAAAAAGCAGGAAAGAACCTTTCGTAGCTGCTCAGGATGCAAAAACGGTTCGTCGCCTTGAATATTGAGCACCACGTCAAAACTTCTCTTATCCTTTTCCATCAAAACGGTAACTGCCTCAGCACAACGGTCTGTACCACTTTTATGATTTACGGAAGTCATCACCACATTTCCTCCAAATGCCTCAACTGCCGAAAATATACGATCGTCATCGGTTGCCACCACAACCGTTTCAAGTACCTTCATGGCCTGCTCATACACACGCTGAATCATGGGCTTACCGCCAATCATTGCCAACGGCTTTCCGGGGAATCTGGTGGAGGCGTATCGTGCCGGAATTATTCCAATAGGGTTCATATCGTTACAGTTTTACGGGTTAAAGCTCCCCATTTTTTTTGAAAGAACCATTGCTTAATGCCAAAAAAAAATTACCAAATTAGCATTCGTATTCAGCAGCAAGATATTCATCAATATACAACAAGATTTTTCCAAAACAGTTATGGATACAACCTTAAAACATGTTAAAGAAGAGCTGTCTCAACTAAAGAACACGAAAAAGGATATCGCCTCTCTGGAGAAATTCTTTCAGGTATTTCCTGGTGGTTACGGTGAAGGAGACTTGTTTATTGGCGTGAGCGTACCCAATCAGCGAAAGGTTGCAATGACTCATTTCAAAACAATACCTGTCTCTTCGTTAGAGCATCTTCTTCAAAGCCCCATCCACGAGCATCGGCTCACGGCCCTTTTTATGATGGTCAAACGGTTTGAGAAAGCTAAGGATGATAAAGCAAAACAGGAGATTGCGAACCTCTACCTAACCCATTTAGAATTTGTAAACAATTGGGATCTGGTAGATTCCTCAGCACCCTATATTCTAGGCCCATACCTTTTTTACACAGAACAATCGGACATTTTATACAACCTTGCCAAAACCAACAATCTTTGGAAACAACGAGTGGCAATGCTATCTTGCTTTTATTACATAAAAAAAGGAAAATACGAGCATCCTATTTCACTGGCAACTATGCTGCTCCATCACAAGCACGATCTAATGCATAAAGCCGTAGGCTGGATGCTTCGGGAAATAGGCAACAGGGATTTGGCCATCGAACTTGCCTTCCTGGAGCAGCATGTAACCCAAATACCAAGGACAATGCTTCGCTACGCCATTGAAAAATTCCCTGAAGATTTACGGAAGAATTTTTTGCAAAGGAAATAACGCCAAACCATTAATACCTCATCCAATTTTTAGAGAGAATAAACTCGAGTAAGTGCCATCAGAGACGGCTCCGTTATATGCTTAACAACACTCAAGGCTCACTTTGAAGCCATTACACCAACTGTTCTTTTTCAATTTTTTTACCTTTGCCGTGCTTAAACAAAATGTTAAGTTATGGCAGAAAATATGAACACAAAACTGTTTTCCGAATTTCCACCGGTATCTACCGCTGATTGGGAAGCAGTTATTACGGCTGATTTAAAGGGCGCTGACTACGACAAAAAGTTGGTATGGAAAACCATGGAAGGCTTTAACGTTCGCCCATACTACCGCGCCGAAGACCTAAAGAATCTTAAACACTTAAACTTTCTTCCTGCACAATACCCCTATGTTCGTGGAACTAAAAAGAACAACAAATGGTTAGTTCGTCAAGACATTGAGGC
>DATKTT010000273.1:0-7661 GCA_035530955.1 Williamwhitmania sp.
TTTCTCCTGCTTTTTGTATAAGATTTGCAAATTTAGACATTTACGGTTGTAACGCAAAACGTAGAAGGATGTTCCCGTTTGGGAGCTGAATTACCCCGCAGCACGCGGCCGAAAGAAACCATAAGAAATTCGTGGTCCAACCAAAAGAGTTACCAGCACTAAAATCCATACACGTCCCTGCAAAAGGTTGTAGTCGTGTAGCAACCTGGCCCATGGATGTCCCATAACGTAACGTCCAAACCCAAATTCAAACATGATTGTAAGGCCAAGCCATAGCACACCAATGTACCACGCCTGTTGTGACGAAACTATGCGCCACCTCCGCCCCAAGAGCCATAGGTAAAGAGCGAGTAGAACAATAAAGAGAAATGTGGAGATCCAGTGAGCGGGTAAATCGCCAACCAACGGTTTATAGCCCAACTCCCGAAAGGCACCGTTGGCAATGGCCACCGGAATAATCAAAAACCACGCAAGAAAATAGTTCCAAACCATAAAGTATAATTATTTTGAATCTGGTTATTTCAGTAGATCATAGCAATAATTAGGAATGAGAATGAGAAACTAGAACCGACCGAAGGGAGTTCGGCGTAGCCAAATTAGAAACTAGGAAATCAGACCGAAGCACTCCTAGAATATAAAAGCGCTCTCAGCCCCAAAAAGAGGAAGTTGAGAGCGCAGCTTACTAAAACCCAAATGTTACTTTTTTGTATTGTTGGCAATGGCCGCCAAAGCGCGAATTTGCTCCGAAATAAACCGAGAGAATACCACAATTAAGAATCCATATATTGGCATGGTAATAATGGATACTACGCCCGTGCTCAAATACGGTATACCCAGCTGCATGCTTAAATAGCCGTTGCTACCTCCCAAAAAGATTGTAGAGAGAAGCGCATAGCCGCACCCAACAAGCCCCAGCCAAGTTCCAAACCACTCACCAAAAGTTTGAATAAAGTGAGAAAAAGAGGGGGTAGCCGTAAAATCGTCGCCCTCAAATGAGGAAACTCCAACCTTAGTGCGCCTGTCCCACCACTGCTGAAATCCAACCCAGCCGGCAAATGCCAAGATAATCCAGAACAAAATGAAAACTAAAACAATCTTGCCCTGCATATCCAAAATGCCGATATCCACTGCTCTATACAGAACTGCCAGAGGAATTAAAAGGCTTAGAATGGCCATCACTATGTATAGCCAAGTAAATGGTTTTCGAAAGAAATGCCCACCATCGATGTAGGCAAGGTAAGGCTTGATGAAGGTAAAGAATTTGCTGTCCATAGGTTGTTGTTTTTGGGTTCTACTCGTAAGGCTTTTCGATATCGCCTCGTTTTTTAAAGTGGTTTCTGAACTCCACCCAACATTATCTTATTCGTTATATTTCAATAACATACATTTCAACTAACCAAATTTACAAAATTTATTCACTAGCCAGGATAAAAAGTTAAAATCAATTTTGGAAGAGTGCTCAATACTTTGATAAATAGCTAATCACTTGAAGAAAATATGGCCAACAGCCATTTACGTTCTATGATTTTTTCTACTTTTGCTTGCTGCAAAAAGATGAAGCGTAAAGAGAAAAAACTACAGTATCATGAGAATATCGTACAGCTGGCTTAAGGATTACCTAAAAACGGAGAAGGACCCGGAGGAACTTTCAAAAATCCTTACTGCCATAGGGCTTGAGGTGGAATCGTTAGAAAAAGAGGAATCGGTAAAGGGAGGCCTTGAGGGCATAGTTATAGGTCGTGTGGTGGAGTGTGAGCAACATCCAAACGCCGATAAGCTGCACGTAACCAAGGTAGATGTTGGTGGTCCGGAGTTGCTGCAAATAGTATGTGGAGCCCCCAATGTGGCCAAGGGTCAAATGGTTCCGGTGGCTACCATTGGTACCACGCTTTACAGTGGAGAGGAGAGCTTCAAAATTAAAAGGTCGAAGCTCCGTGGGGTTGACTCCGAAGGAATGATTTGTGCCGAAGATGAGCTAGGACTTGGTGCCTCACACGACGGCATTATGGTGCTAAATCCCGACACCGCCGTGGGAACACGAGCTCAGGAATACTTCAACATTGAGGACGACTACGCCTTCGAAATTGGTCTTACCCCAAATCGGATCGATGCTGCCTCGCACTATGGCGTAGCTCGTGATGTTGCTGCCTACCTCTATGCAAACGATGAAAAATATCAGCTACTTCTTCCCTCAGTTGAAGGCTTTAAGATTGACAACACCAGCCGACCAATAAAAATTACTGTGGAAAATGGCGAGGCATGTCCCCGCTATACCGGCATTACGGTTTCTAACATTACTGTATCTCCCTCGCCCGAATGGTTGCAGAAAAAGTTGAAGGCTATTGGCCTCAACCCCATCAACAACGTTGTGGACGTTACCAACTTCATTCTGCATGAGCTAGGACAACCACTTCATGCATTTGATGCTGATAAAATAAAGGGTAACCACGTTAGGGTTAGGACGCTTTCAGACGGTTCACCATTTACCACCCTCGACGGTGTGGAGCGCAAGCTGCATGGCGACGATCTCATGATATGTAATGAAACGGAGAGCATGTGTATGGCCGGAGTTTTTGGTGGCATAGCCTCTGGTGTTACCGCTGAAACCAAAAACATTTTCCTCGAAAGCGCCTACTTCAATCCCGTTTGGGTGAGAAAGGCCGCACGACGCCATGGCCTAAGCACCGATGCTTCTTTTCGTTTTGAACGTGGCACCGACCCTAATATTACCATCTACGCCATTAAGCGCGCCGCCATGCTCATAAAGGAAGTTGCTGGTGGCACCATCTCCTCCGAAATTGTGGATGTATACCCTGTTAATGTTGAAAACCAAAAGGTGGAGGTTAATCTCAACCGGATGTGCCGCTTCATCGGCAAAGAGATTCCTCACGATCAAATCAAGCGCATTTTCAAGGGGCTGGAGATGGAGATCACCGCAGAGAAAGGCGACGACCTCACCCTGTCGGTTCCTGCCTATCGTGTAGACGTAACCCGCGAAGCCGACGTGGTGGAGGACGTGCTACGCATTTATGGCTACAACAACGTGGAGATATCGCAAACAATAAAAAGCGCAATCACCACCCAGAAGAAGCCTGACAAGGGCAGAATTACCGACCTAACCTCCGAATTTCTTAGCGCCAACGGGTTTAACGAAATTATGTCGAACTCGCTTACCAAAGCGGCATACTACGAAGGGCTTCAAACATTTAAGGAGGAAAACACCGTAAATATTGTTAATCCGCTCAGCTCCGACCTCAATGGCATGCGACAAACTCTGCTGTTCAATGCGTTGGAAGCCGCCATTTTCAACATTAACAGGCGCAATACCGATCTTAAGCTTTACGAGTTTGGCAACTGCTACTCCTATATCAAGAAGGAAAGCGATAACGCCCTTAGCAGCTATAATGAGGATTTCCGACTGGGTATCCTAGTTTCGGGTAATCAAAATGTGGCCAGTTGGAATCTAAAGGCAGAGCCAACCAACTTCTTTGTGCTTAAATCCTATGCCGAGAAACTCCTTGAGAAATTTGGTGCCCATATCGAAAAGGGCTCTGTTGAAGATATCACAAACGACCTCTACTCCGACGGTCTTGCATACCGTATGGGAGAAAAGGAGCTTTTCACCATTGGAAAGGTTCATCCCAAGCAGCTCAAGCAGTTCGACATCAAGCAAGATGTTTACTTTGCCGAAATTCGCTGGGATTTGGCGGTAAAACTGTTTGGAAGAAATACGGTATCCTACACTGGAATTCCTAAGTTTCCTGAGGTTAAACGTGACCTTGCCTTACTTGTTGATACCAATATCACCTTTAAAACGCTAAAAGATATCGCCATACGTGCAGAACGAAAGCTGCTTAAGTCGGTTTCTCTTTTCGATGTTTACGAGGGTGAGAAGCTGGGTGCAGATAAGAAATCCTACGCGCTAAGCTTTATTCTTCAGGATGAAACAAAAACGCTCACCGATGCCCAAATCGATAAAATTATGACAAGCCTGATTACTGCCTACCAAAAGGAGGCTGGCGCCATGATTAGATAATATATGGTTCAATAACCATACAGCAGAGGCCGGGAAAACATCCCGGCTTTTTTATGAAAAGGCAAAAAGCACATATTCACGCACAAAAATCTTGAAATTCATTTCGCAGCTTCCTACCTTTACGCAAAACACCTCACCATGAACCTGAAAGTGATAAAAGGTGATATAACCCGCCTGGATGTAGAAGCAATTGTAAATGCAGCCAATAACTCCCTACTGGGTGGCGGCGGAGTTGATGGTGCAATTCATCGCGCCGCAGGTCCATCGCTACTGGAGGAGTGCCGGTTGCTCAACGGCTGCCCAACAGGTGAGGCTAAGATCACCAAGGGCTATAAACTTCCAGCACGATTTGTTATTCATACCGTTGGACCAGTTTGGAAGGGCGGAAATAACAATGAACCCGCACTGCTAGCTAGCTGCTATCGAAATAGTTTGGAGGTTGCAAGGGGCATGAGCCTAAAATCCATCGCATTTCCTAATATAAGCGCTGGTGTGTATGGCTATCCAAAAGCTGAGGCTGCCTCAATTGCCATTAATACAGTGAAGGAATTTTTTAGAACCCACCCACTGCTCGACCTCGACGTCACCTTTGTTTGCTTCGACAACGACAACCTAGAGCTATACTCCCTGATTTTGACTTAGAATTGCAGGTTATACTTTTCCATCCGACGGTCAAGAGCCTGCCGGGTAATATTCAGCAACTGTGCAGCCTCCACCTTTTTGTAGTCGGTTTTTTCAAGCGCGCGTATAATGGTTCGCTTTTCCAGCTCATCAAGGTCAAAAACTTCCTCTCCCGAGGTAGAACTCTCTTGTGGCACCTCACCAACAGCAAAGTCGCGTGAGCGCAACCGCTTCCCGTCGCTAAGAATAATTGCTCGTTCAACCATATTGCGCAACTCCCTTACATTGCCTGGAAAATCGTACTGGTTCAAGAGCTTATATATTCCAGCATCAACCTCTGGTAAGTTCTTATTAAACTTGCTACTATAATATCCAAGGAAGTGATTTAGCAAAATGGGAATATCCTCCCTACGCTCCCGTAGAGGTGGCATATTGATTATGAATGAATTAAGGCGATAGTAAAGGTCCGCACGAAACCGATGATCATCCACCAGCTGGGCAATATTTTTATTAGTTGCCGCCAGTATTCTTGTATCAACGTCAATTTCAATGTGTGAACCTATCCGCTGCACCTTTCGATCTTCGAGAACCCTCAGCAGCTTGGCCTGCATTTGGGGCTGCATCTCCACCACCTCATCCAGAAAAAGGGTACCGCCATTGGCAATCTCAAACCAGCCAATCTTATCTTCCATAGCACCTGTGAAGGCACCTTTTTTATGACCAAAAAACTCGCTTTCGAAAAGAGAATCAGGTATGGCGGAGCAGTTTACAGGGCAAAATATATTTTTCTTTCGGCTACTTAAGTAATGAATTCCGCGCGCCACCAACTCCTTACCAGTTCCGCTTTCACCGGTTATGAGAACAGAGGTTGTATCGCTTTTGGCTACCTTCTCCATTAGATCCACGGCTCTTCGTATGGCAAGGCTATTTCCCATAATCTGGCTACCCACGCTATCGTGTAACTCTCTTGACAGCAACGAATAACCTAGATTTGCCTCCTTTAAGCGGTTGCTCAGCTCCACAAAACGACGACTTCGTTGGATGGCAGCTTTCATATCGAGAAGCCTAAAGGGTTTGGTAAAGAACTCCATGGCACCAAGTCGCATTGCCTGAATTACCGCATCCATATCGCCATGTCCCGTAATCATAATTACTTCCGCATGGTCGTTATTCTCCTTAATTTTTTTAAGCACCGAAAGCCCGTCCATTTCAGGAAGCTGAAGGTCTAGAATAATAACGTCGATAATCTCCTCCTCCATAATTGCAAATGCTCTTGACGGCCGCTCGGCTTCAAAAAGGCTATACCCATCCTCGGTTAAAAACTCCAATATCTCCTCGCGAATAGCCTTCTCATCGTCAAGTACAAGAATCGATAGATCTTTCATGCAAATATTATTTTAGTGGCTTCATCGACCAGTTTTAACTTTCTATGTTGGTGCTGCCTCTTGGGGCATCTGTTCTTAAATGTTGAAGAATGAAAACAGGTGGATTTTATCATCTCTCAACTTGAAATTGGCAATATAACCCGCATCCGAGTATACTCATTAGGTTTAGACTCAACCCACAGCTCGCCAAGCATATCCTTCACTATGCCATAGGTAATGGAAAGACCCAACCCCGTTCCTTTGTCCTCCTTTTTGGTGGTGAAGAAGGGATCAAATATTTTATCCAAATGTTCGTGTGGAATTCCGATTCCGTTATCCCACACTACCACCACTGCAACACCTTCTTCCATGTAGGTTTGAATTTTCACGCTCTTTACATACCCCTTTTCATCGGCTCGCTCCCGCTCCTCCACTGCATGTATGGCATTGGAAAGCAGGTTGAGAACCACCTGTTCAATACGGTATGCATCACCCAGCACAAAGCCGTCAATGGTTCCAAGCACCACCTCCAAGTCAATTGCGTGCTCCTCCATCTGTGCGGAAATCATAAGAAGGGCATTGTTTACCACCTCATTTATGTTAATCTTGCCAAAGAGGACTTGCCTTTGCGATCGCGAGAATGTGCGGGTATGCTCAATAATTTTTTTAATCCGATCTACGTGCTTGAAAAGGCTATCAATTTTCTTATTCAAGTATTCGTTGGAAAGATGCCCCTCCAGTAGCTTTAGCTGAATATTGTCCAAGCCCATAGAAATTCCGCCCAGTGGCTGGTTAATCTCGTGTGCAATGCCGGCAGCTAGCGTTCCCAGCGACTCCAACTTCGATTTTTGCGCCAGAAGTTCTTGCTGCCGCTCCTGTTTGCGAAGTTCCTCAACTAGCCGTCGCTCCAAATTTTTATTCATCTCTGTAATACGTTGCTCATTCTCCCGCTGTTGCTTCACCTCCTTCATTTTACTCCGATAGCGGATAAACAGAATTAGGAATAGAAAAATCACAGCAGTTATGGCTAAGGTAAGATAGAGTCGCTGAAATTGGCTATGGGCAATCTGCAGCCGCTGAATCTCTGAGTTCTGTCGGAGAATTTTATTCTCCTGATCCTTTTGAGAAATTTCGTAAAGCATTTGCAAGCGAGCGAGCTTGTCGCCTGATTCCTCACTGTAAATACTGTCGCGAATTTCGGACCACAGCTTATGAAATTCGAGTGCTTGGGGAAACTTCCCCTCCTTCTCGTACACTAACGAAAGCGACAAATAAATCTCGGATACTGTTTGGTTTAAACTGTTTTTCTTTGAGATGTCAAGGGCGTGATTAAGCAGCTGTAACGCATGCTTAGTATTGCCTTCGGCATTCATTATTCTCGACGAGAGAACGTAAGTATTAACTAGATCGCGATAGTTTTTCTCCTTAGCAAAAAGTTCGCTAGCCTTTTCATAGCGCTCCAACGCCTTGGCATAATTCTTTTTTACGAAGAAGATGTCGCCTTCACTAGCATACACTCGAGCCAGCTCCTTAATAAAATTGGGTTTACTTGCGAGTGCAAATGCTGTATCAAGCGGCCCCGATGCTTGTGTATAATTTTGCTGCGCAAATAGCAGGTTGCTCTTTTGAATTAGCAGCGA